>CAYNHC010000034.1:6553-10806 GCA_964396705.1 uncultured Paludibacter sp. | reverse complement strand
TTTACTTTTATATTTTTTATCCTTCTAAGTATTTCTACTTATGCTCAATGGACAAAAGTAAGTACTCAAAATGTGGGACTCAGTGGCAGAATGCATGCCTACAATTCTACTTTGTTTTTGTATGGAGTCTTTAGTGGATTTCATTTGTATAAATCTACAGATGAAGGAGCCAACTGGACCGACATTTCCAATAAATTTCCGTACGATGTGTATTATATGCACAATTATAATAACGAGATATTTGCTCTAACGGCTACTTCAGGTAAAAGTATTTATGTGTCGTCGGATGGAGGCGAAAACTGGACACTCAGGTCAAGTATTCCCACTGTAACCGGAAATGGTGCAATTATTTGGATGACATCTGATGGCGATAAACTGTATGCTGTTTCGAACAGAAAATCATTTTACACTTCCACCGATAATGGTAAAACATGGACTGAAACTATAATTAATACAACTGCTGGTGGAAATATGACATGTTTTGCCACAGCAGGTAATACAATGGTTTCAACAATAAATGGGACAGGTGCTGTAGTTTCGACAGATGGAGGGCAAAACTGGACAATAAATAACCCTACAAATCCCACATTGCAAGTAACTTATGTGATAAATTTCAATGGTTCGGTTTATGGAATTACTTCGGGAAGTGGTGTTCATAAATTTAATGTCGCAACAAATTCGTGGGAAAGTGTTAGTGCAGGATTGCCAGATGCATTGTCGTTCCAGATTTCAAAAGCATTTGTAAAAAATGGGAACGCGCTATATGTTTCAACAATTGGATTCTTAGACTCAAAAATATCCATTTATTCTTCGATTGATAACGGTGTGAATTGGGCATCCGTTTCTACAACCGGATTAGATAATCTGAATGCCGCAACAAGTAGTACTTCGGTTGCGTTTACGACTCAAAATATGTTTATCTACGATTCCAAAAACAATATTGCGACAGTATATAAAATGTCTGTTGCGCCTAATTCAGTAGATAATCATTTATATGAAGCACCGTCACAATTCGAATTAAGCCAAAACTACCCCAACCCTTTCAATGCGAACACTTCAATTCGTTTCCATTTGACCAAGAGCAACCACGTTACACTTAAAGTGTACGATGTTTTTGGTAAAGAAATGGCAATATTGATAGATGAAGAAATGGCCGAGGGAGTTTATAATGTTTCGTGTAATTTGGATTATCTTACTTCAGGAATGTATTTGTATAAACTAAATGTTGGAGTTTATTCAGAAACAAAAAGAATGATTTTAGCAAAATAGAATTGAAGAAAATTCTAAATGTGTTAATGTGGTGATGCAATGATTAAATAAATCCGACCGAATTTCTGCGATGAAGTTCGGTCGGATTTTCGTTTCGGAAATTATAGACTTTATTTGAAATATTGACGATTATTGTATTTTTTAATTTGCCACTGAAGTTCTGGTGTCAGAAAACGCAGTGGCGATATCGGAACATATACTTTAGGTATAGGCATCAGGCGTATCTGTTCGGGAAGAACATCGATTTTCGTAACAACAACTTTGGCTATTCCGGCACGTACAATGTCAAGTTCTTTTGCAGCAGAATAAGATAAATCGATGAGCCGATTGCGGGTATGGGGACCTCTGTCAGTTACTTTTACGATAACAGTTTTATCGTTTTTTGGATTTCGCACCAGTAATAAAGTGCCAAAAGGGTAAGTTTTATGAGCACAGGTCATGCTGTCGCGATGGTAACGACTTCCATCGGAAGTTCTTCTTCCATGAAATTCATTTCCATAATAAGAAGCTTTGCCTGTAACCTGCGAAAAAGAATAACTCCAACTTACTAAAAAGATGATTAATAAGCATGTGTATTTTTTTTTTGAGTAAGAATGAGCAAATTCAGATGTCATTTGTGTGTAGTTCATTGGTTGTGACTTTATACAAAAATAATCAAATAAACTTGCTATCAAAAATAAAGAGGTTTTAATTAAAATTTCTTCAGAAAACGATGTAAATTTTTAAAAACTCAAAATCTAATCCTATTTTAGTAAAAATCACAATAATATTCATCACAATTTTAATCAATTAGTTTGCTTTTACAAAAAAAAACTGTAAATTTGCACCCTCTTTTCGGATAAGGTCACCAAGAAGCACTGCTGCGAAGCATCTCACCTTCCCGATGTAATAATAAATTGTTATTAATAAATGTACGCAATTGTAGAAATTTTAGGACAACAGTTCAAGGTGGAAGCCGGCAAAAAACTGTTTGTTCATCGCATGAATGAGGCTGAAAGAGGCTCTCAGATTGAATTTGACAAAGTTTTGCTTGTTGACAATGATGGCGCAATCACTGTAGGTGCTCCGGTTGTTGAAGGTGCAAAAGTTTTAGGTGAAGTGTTATCACATGTACGTGGTGAAAAAGTGATTGTTTTCAAAAAGAAACGTCGCAAAACCTATCGTAAACGCAACGGACACCGTCAGGATTTCACCGAAATAATGGTAAAAGAAATTGTAGCTTAATTTTAACCGATAAAAAAAATATAAAAAATGGCACATAAGAAAGGGGCGGGTAGCTCAAGAAACGGTCGTGAATCGGAAAGTAAGCGACTTGGAGTAAAAATTTACGGCGGTCAGTTTGCAAAAGCAGGTAATATTATAGTACGTCAACGCGGAACTGTACACCATGTTGGTCAAAACATCGGTATCGGTAAAGATCATACTTTGTTTGCGTTAATCGATGGAACTGTAGAATTCAGAAAGAGAAAAGACAATAAATCTTTTGTTTCTATTAAACCGATCGAAGCTAACTAAAAGCCCCCTAAATCCCCCGAAGGGGGAATTAAGATTGCTTTTTTAAGCTCGAAAAATAATAATCTCCTGATAGTTTTACCGTAGTGTAAAATTGCGGGAGATTTTTTTTGAACCCAATATAATAAATTTAAATGCAGCTCCCCTCTGCAAAAAGTCCCCCAAGGGGGGATTTAGGGGGCTTTATCATGTTAACACTCAAATATATCACCGAAAATACTGACGAAGTAATTAGCCGTTTGTCGAAAAAGAATTTCGATGCGAAAGCTATCATTACTCAGGTTGTTGATTTGGATGTGCTTCGTAAAGCCACCCAGACTCAACTCGATAATTCATTGGCAGAGATGAATAACTTATCGAAAGAAATCGGATTGCTTTTCAAACAAGGTAAGCAGGCTGAAGCCGCTGCTGCCAAAGAAAAAACAACTGTTTTAAAAGATAATATCAAAATATTCGATGATAAATTATCGGAAATTGAAAAAAGTCTGAATGAAATTTTAGTACAGGTTCCAAATTTACCTCATGCGAGTGTACCTGAAGGTAAACACGCTGAGGACAATTTGATTGAACGTGCTGGCGGTAAAATGCCTGAACTTTATGATGGCGCTGTTCCACACTGGGATTTAGCAAAAAAATATGATTTGATTGATTTTGAATTGGGCGTAAAAATTTCTGGTGCCGGATTTCCTGTATATAAAGGTAAAGGAGCCAGATTACAACGTGCTTTGATCAATTTCTTTTTAGATAATGCCCGTGAAGCCGGATATCTTGAAATTCAACCGCCTTATGTGGTGAACGCTGCTTCGGGATATGGAACTGGTCAACTTCCTGATAAAGAAGGACAAATGTATCATTGTACCATTGATGATTTATACCTGATTCCTACAGCTGAAGTGCCTGTAACCAATATTTATCGCGATGTGATTTTAGATGAAAAAGAATTACCGATAAAAAATACTGCTTATTCAGCTTGTTTTCGTCGTGAAGCCGGATCGTACGGAAAAGATGTTCGTGGACTGAACCGTCTGCATCAGTTCGACAAAGTGGAAATTGTACAAATTCAACACCCTGATAAATCGTATGAAACGTTGGATCAAATGGTTAATTATGTGCAAACTCTGGTCGAAAAACTTGAACTGCCCTGGCGTATTCTTCGTCTTTGCGGTGGAGATATGAGTTTTACTTCAGCACTTACTTTCGATTTCGAAGTTTTTTCTGCTGCTCAGGAACGTTGGCTCGAAGTTAGTTCGGTTTCCAATTTTGAAAATTATCAGGCCAATAGGTTGAAATGTCGCTTCAAAGGCGCTGACAAAAAAACTCAACTTTGTCATACCCTTAATGGTAGTGCGCTTGCTTTACCACGTATCGTAGCTGCATTGCTCGAAAACAACCAAACACCCGAAGGAATACGTATTCCCCAAGCACTGATTCCTTATACAGGGTTTGAAATGATTGATTAGATCAAAGAGCAA
>CAYNHC010000034.1:0-6453 GCA_964396705.1 uncultured Paludibacter sp. | reverse complement strand
TGTTTAGGTTTTCTGTAAAATATATTGACTTCAAGATAAAAATTTCAATATTTAATTATCTTTGCACTTATACCTTATATAGATTTTCTACTAAATATCTTTGAGTTTCAGATTTCTTATTATCATCTAAAATCTTTATTCTTTGCTTTTTATTCGTTTTTCTAAAAAAATATCCATTATGAAGAAATCATTAAGTTTATTCCTCCTCATTGCTTTTGCAAGTTTGTTAACAGCTCAAAAGCAATTTTTTGCACCTGAAAAAATGGTCGAAACAGGTGTTTATTATTATCCCGAAGCATGGAATCCAAATCAGTGGGATCGTGATTTCAAGAAAATGGCGGATATGGGATTCGAATTTACACATGTAGCTGAATTTGCGTGGGCACAACTAGAGCCTAAAGAAGGGAAATACAACTTTGTGTGGCTTGATAAAGTGGTTGAGTTAGCGGCTAAATACAAACTTAAAGTGATTATGTGTACTCCTTCGGCAACTCCACCTGTTTGGTTGGTGCGCAAATATCCCGAAGTGTTGGTTCAAATGTCCACGGGACAACTTGCGCAACATGGTACTCGTGAGCATTATTCCTGGTCGAGTAAAAGATATCAGGAACTAACATCAAAAATTGTAAATGCGTTGTCAAAACATTATGCCAACGACCCACGAATATGGGGATGGCAAATCGACAATGAACCATCGCATTACGGAACTTACGATTACAGCGCTGCTGCCCAAAGCGCTTTTAAAACCTGGCTCAAAAAGAAATATAAAAATATAAAAGCGTTAAACGATGCATGGGGAACTGCTTTCTGGTCTGGAACTTACTCTTCTTTTGATGAAATTGAAATCCCCAATGTTTCCCGCATGTTTTCAGGGGTGGCGAGTCCTACATCTGTAGTGGATTTTAAAAGGTTTAGTGCCGATGAGTGTGCCGGTTTTGTGTCGATGCAGTATAAAATAATCAAATCAAATGTTGGTAAATTGCAATTTGTAACTACAAACTTTATGAGTGGACACACCGATGTGGATCCATGGAGAAACAAAGACCTGGATTTTCCTTGTTATACAGTATATCCTGTTGCAGGTTATACGCAGGGAATTGGTGATCAGGGTTTCCGGCTTGGCGATCCATGGCGAATTTCTTATGCCAACGATTTTTTCCGTCCGGTAAATGGAGTTACAGGCGTAATGGAACTTCAGCCCGGTCAGGTAAACTGGGGGAGTTACAATCCGCAACCTTATCCGGGAGCAGTTAGAGCCTGGCTTTGGAATGCTTTTGCAGGCGATTTGAAATTTATATGTTCTTACCGATTTCGTCAACCTTTGTATGGAGGCGAGCAGTTTCATTATGGAATGGTGGGCACTGACGGTGTAACGATATCAAATGGAGGTGAGCAATACAAGCAATTTATGCAGGAAATCAGAGATTTGCGAAAAATGTACCGAAAAGATGCGAAAATGCCCAAAGAATTGACTCAACGAAAAACAGCATTGTTGTATAATGTAGAAAACGTGTGGGAAACCACAGTTCAGCCACAGACTTCACTGTGGAATCAAATCAATCATATTACCAAATATTATAACGTACTAAAAACACTTTGTTGCCCGGTAGATGTGGTGGGCGAAGATCGCGATTTGAATGATTATCCGGTAGTTGTAGTTCCTGCTTTCCAAATGGTTGATAAAAATCTGGTGGAAAAATGGAGAAAATACGTTGATAAGGGTGGACATTTGATTTTAAGTTGCCGTACGGGATTGACCGACCGTGATGGACATTTCTTTGAAGCTCCCTGGGCTGATGCCATTACCAAACTTATCGGTGGAAAAATTGTAATGAACGATATGCTCGGGCCGGATATGTATGCAAAAGTTTCTTTCAATGGAACAGCATACCAATGGAATGTGTGGGGTGATATCGTTGAACCACACGGAAATACTGAGACATGGGCATCGTATTCCGATCAGTTTTATGCCGGAAAACCAGTAGTGATACATAGTAAACAAGGTAGAGGAACTGTGACTTATATTGGTGTGGATACCAAAGACGGAAAATTTGAAAAGGAAATTATTAAAAAATTGTACAATAAAGTAGATATTGCTATTGACGAACAACCTGAAGGTGTAATGGTGAACTGGCGCGATGGTTTTTGGATTGCTGTAAACTATTCATCCGAAAAAGTGTTTATCAATATCCCTTCAAAATCCCAAATTGTTTTCGGCTCAAAGGAACTTGATCCAGCCGGAGTGGCGGTGTGGCGGTGATGAAAAAAATGAGAAATGAAGAATGAATCCATAATTTAATTTGAAGCTAAAACACATTTACATATTAGCACATTGCCTCATTGGCACATTAGTATTATTTTCTATTTCAAAGTATAAATTTCCATTGTTGAAATAAATTAATACTGCTTTTTTTGTAATGTCAAATTATTGAATTCTAATTTGATAAAACCAATCAAAAATCAATTTCTAATAATCACTTTTAAATTTATTATTTATGAAAAGAATTACTTTTTTATTACTATTAGCTGCTTCATTTTTTGCAACTAATGTTTTAGCAAAATCTGATGTGTTGATCCCAACTTACTTCGTTAATCAGGATTTCACTGGAGCAGTTGCTTATCCAACAGGAACAACTACAAATCCAGGAACGTGGAGTGCAGGAACTGCACTTTGGGGTGCTAGTGCAGGGGTTTCTTGGACTGCTCCGGCTGCTAACCAATTGAATATTGCAGGTAGTGGTTCTGGAACTCGCGGCATTACAATAAATTACACTTCAAGTGGAACAGAATCAACAGTTTATATGGATTATGATTTTTTATATACATCTGCATATATAGGTCAAAAAAATGCATGGGGTATGATGATTGATGATGCTTCAGGTAATCTAGTTTTTTGTTTATATACTTGTGGAAATGATGGTAAATTTCATGTTTGGAATCAAGATAATACTACAGCGGCATTTATAGGGGGCAGTTTTAATAAGGCATCCTCTGTTAATATTGCAGGTACAAATGAGTTAAATTTATCTACACAAGTCAATTTGCCTTTAGTAACAGGAAATTGGTATAATGTTTTAGCATCACTTGATTTTACAAATCATGTTATTTTGAGTTTGAAGATTACGAATAAAACAACTTCAGATGTAGTAACTTTAACTAACTTACCAATGGTTAGTTCTACGGCAACAAACGTATCGAAGATAAGTGTTACAAATACAAAATCAAGTAATGCTGGTAATGGTGGTAGTGCAAATTTCAGTACGTCTATCGATAATTTCAAAACTTATAAAGTTATTGATGTTGTAACAAAGAGTGTGACCATAAATTATAAAAATGCAGGTGGTACTCTACTTAAAACTTCAAGAATACAACCCGACTTGGAAGTAGGTTCAATATATTATGCTACTTCCGATGACAAAGCTACATTTTCCGATGCTTCAAATTATTATGCTTACGATGCAGTAGCTACTGTTGCTGATAATGTTGTAGTTGCAGAAGGTGCTGAAATAAATTTAGTGTTCAAAACAACACCAATCACTTCTGGTAATTATTTGTGGACAGGAACAACAAATTCGTTTTGGAATAATGCAGATGAAAATTTCACTACTGATAATGTTAATAGTATTGGATATCAAAATGGTAATCAAGTTGTATTCCCTGCAACTGCTACAAACAAAACAGTTATCTTGACAGATGATGTAAATACAGGAACTAACGATGTTTATTTAAGTGGAGGAGGATATTCGATTACAGGCACAAAAACATTATCAGGAACCGGAGCATTTAATGTTGATCCCGGAACATCTAACGTTGTTACCTTTGGTGTAAAAAACAATATGTCGGGAGGTCTTGAAATTGCAAGTGGAAAAGCCATAGTAACCAATGATTTAGGAACAGGAGCGTATAGTGTGGGAAACGATGCTATAATTGATCTTCAAACAGGTGCTGCGTTCAGTAAATCAATAACTGCGACAGGTTCAATTACAATTATTCCAACATCAAATGTATCCTACACATCTACTATAATTAATGGAGATGCTTTAAATTACATATTAGGCTCAGCGGGTTCAGTTACAACTGCAGGGGTATTTTCTGCAATGCCGATTTTAAATAATACATTTAGTGGAACAATTAATGTAAATACAACACTTGAAACTGCAATGTTTGGTTCTATTAATAATTTCACCAACAATAAATTGTATTTAAGTGACAACGTTTCCTTAGTTTATCCAGTTAACCCTGCCTCTGATGGATCTACTACAATATCTATTGGAGAATTATCAGGAACTGCAACATCAAGACTTATGGGTCCACGTTTAAGAACAGTTACTTATAATGTTGGAGGTTTAGGAACAAATGCTACGTTTAACGGAACAATTGAAAATTTCGAAGCAGATGCATGGACAAATATTCCCATACTTAATTTTACAAAATCAGGTGCAGGGCAGTTAACGTTAACAGGTGAAAGTACAAATTATGTAGCAGGCACAGTGAATGTAAATGGTGGAACTCTACATATTACGGGAACTTTAGGAGCAACAACTGTCCCTGTTATAGTTGGTGCTGAAGGAAAATTATCTGGCACAGGAACAATTGCAGGTGCTACAACCGTTAACGGAACACTCGAAGGTAATTTGAATTTTGGTGGCACTTTAGCATTAACCGGAACTACCAAATTTGTAGTAAACGGCGTGAATACCGGCGAATTTGATGCTATTGACGTTGTAGGAAGCGTTAATTTAGGTGGCGTTGTTGAAGTAACCGTTAACACAGCTTCAGGTGTAAAGGGAGTTGATAAAGTTAGAAATGCAAATCCTCCAGTTGGCACAAGAATAAAATTGATTAATGCCGGTAGCATTACAACATCATTATCTCCAATACATTATCCATCAAGTGGCTGGACTTTTGTACCTGCCTCTGGTGAGTTGGTTTACGATCCTTCAAATGTTGTTACAGGTTTAGGAAATAATAGTATTGAATTCCGTATTTATCCAACACTTACCCGCGATAATGTAAATATTGAAGGTAATGTTATTGGAATTGAAATTATTAATCTTGCTGGTCAGAAAGTAAAACAATTGCAGGCTAACAGCACAAAAACTGTGGTTAGCATGAACAATCTATCGGCTGGCGCTTATTTTGTAAAAGCATTGATGGTAGATGGATCAGTAAATGTTCAGAACGTTATTTTACAGAAATAGAAATCTTTATATAAATAATTACAAAAAGGTGTTCCGGGTTTCGGAGCACCTTTTTCAATTTTAAGGTTTTCTACATTAGAAAAAGTAATCTTGCCTTTTTATCCAATACATTTGGTAATTTATCCACCTTGAATGATAGAAAAGAGAATAAATTTGTTCTGTTAATTAATTACTGAAAAGGAATTTTTAAAGACATTTTATTGATTCACTTTTCTATTTATATAATCCTTAAATCAAAATAATATGAGACAATTTTACATTTTTATTAGCATTTTTGCGATGTTGGGCATTAATATGTCGATATTCGCTCAAACAGACCCTGGTACTACTCATCTTAAACACAGGTGGACCTTTGATAATGGTTCACTTACTGATGAAATTGGCGGAGTAACCGGAACAATTGTAGGTGATGGAACTTTAGCCAACAATGCTTTTGTATCTACAAACGCATATCTGAATTTGCCGGCTTCTCAAATTGGCATCAATTCTTATCCGGGACTAAGTATTGAAGTTTGGTGTACCTCGGCAGCGGGTAAAAATACTGGTTGGACTATGTTAAGTTATTTTGGCGAAACAGTTTCAGGTGGAGGAAAAAACTGCACTTTCCTGTCGATAGCCCGAGCGGTTGACGGAAGTATGGCTACACTTGAAACTGCCGTTTGGAATGGTGCTACCGGACCTGAATATGATGATGGGAAACTCCATCATTTCGCTTATACAGTGGATGAAACCAATATCACTCTTTTTATAGATGGGGTATTGATAGGCACAAGTCCTCTAACTACCGGAAATACCCTCTCCAATGTGAGTGCTTCTTTGGGCTATCTCGGACGTGGTGGATGGACAGGAGACCCCAACTGGATAGGTAGTTTTCAGAAATTCAGTATTTTCAACAAAGCACTTACTGGAGACGAAATTCTTTTTCTTTATCAGGAAGGGGCAGAAAAGCAAGCTGTAATATCACCCACTGTAACTTCGCTTGCGTTTGATAATAATTATCCTGCAGAAACATTCAATGTGACCGGAGCTAATCTATCTGGATCTATAACTGTTTCAGCTCCCGAAGGTATTTCTTTAATGAATCTTGGCGGAAATCCTATAACATCTTTGCCGGCTACAGCTACAGATGAATTGATAGTTGCCGTTTGGGACACAAATACTCCTGTTGATGGAAATATTACACTTTCAAGCAGTGGTGTTACTACCCGTATTCCGGTAAAAACAACATCAGACATTAATTGCTATCATCCGA
>CAYNHC010000033.1:0-20469 GCA_964396705.1 uncultured Paludibacter sp. | reverse complement strand
CCGGCAGGAGAAGGTTCCGGTTATTCGGGTGGAATTACCTCATCGGCTATCGATGGTGAAAATGCTGCATTGGCTGTAAGTAAATGGTTAATTGGTTGATTAGTTAATTTGACATGAAACATGAAACGTGAAACACGAAACAAATAATGAGATACAATAAAAATAACACTCCTCCACCGGCATCAAAAGAAACACGGTTTAAAGTTTCTGAAAATGTAGAACTAATGACATTTCTTTTAGCCAAAATGGGCGGAATGAGTAGAAACTCAATTAAATCTTTGTTGGCTCACCGACAAGTAATGGTGAATGATGTTATAAGTACTCAATTCAATTTGGTATTGAAACCGAACGATAAAGTTACAATCAATAGCACTCGTGGAAATATTGAATTATCGCATCCAAAGCTCAACATAATTTTCGAAGATCAATACCTGATAGTTGTTGAGAAAAAAGAAGGATTATTAACGGTAAGCACCGGAAAAAGTGAAGAGACTACTGCATTTTCTATTCTCAAAAACTATGTAAAGAAAAGTTCACCTCAAAACCGTATTTTTGTAGTTCACCGCATCGACCGCGAAACATCTGGTATTATCTTATTTGCCAAAACCCGCGAAATTCAATTGGCAATGCAGGAACATTGGCATGAAGTGGTGACACGACGTGTTTATGTGGCTTTAGTTGACGGCAAATTGGAGAAAGAAAAAGATACTATTATTACCTGGTTGACTGAAAACGAGAAATCGTTAAAAATTCATTCGAGTAATGTTGACAATGGAGGACAACAAGCAATAACACATTATAAGGTTGTGAAAAGTAATGAAAAGTACTCTTTGCTCGAAATTGAACTTGAAACAGGAAGGAAAAATCAGATAAGAGTACACTTGCAGGGTTTAGGACACCCTATTAGTGGTGATAAAAAATATGGTTCCACTACTTCTCCGATTGGCAGATTGGGATTGCATGCCCGTATTCTTGCATTCATTCATCCTATGACTTTGGAAAATGTGACATTTGAAACTCCGGTTCCTCGAAATTTCTTAAACGTATTTCATTGAATTATAAATATATACACATAAAAGAAAGACCCGAAAAATATATTTTTCGGGTCTTTCTTTTATGTGTCAAATAAATTATTTGTTTAATTCTTTTTCGATAGCTTCAAATTCTTTGTCCATTTTCAAACGGTAATACAAAGTTTTCAAAGTGCGTTTGTAGTCAGATTCTTCTGGTTTAAGCTCAGAAGCCTTTTTAAAATAAGGTATCGATTCTTTGAAAACATCATCTGCTTTTTTCTTGGCTGCGTTGTAAAGTTTTATGTCTTTAATATCGTTGGCTTGATCAGCCATTTTTACTGCCTTATTGAAAAACAATCTTCCAATTCCTGCATATGCATCAGCAATTGTAGCATCTAATTCAATAGCTCTGTCAAAAGCAGCACGTGCTTCGTCCAATTTACCCATACTTTCAGCCAAATTACCTTTTACATATTGATATTGAGCCATGTTTGGTTCACGGGCAATAGCACTATTCAAATAGGTAAGCGCATCCTGAGTTTGATTGGTGAAAATATAATAGTTAATTAAGTTCTGTAAAAACCAAGCTTCCGATGGGAATTTTTCGAATCCCGCTTTCAATGTTTTTACGAAGTTAACAGTATCTTTTTTCTTTACATATTCTTCGTAAAGTAATTGGTGAACCACAAGTTCTTCGTAACCGTCATCTTTCAGATCTTCATAATATTTAATAGCTTTATCATGTTGACCACCATTTGTTGATGCTATGGCAGTATAATACTTAATCATTTTATACGTTGAATCTTCCTTGATTTCATTGTTCATCATAGGCAATTTAGGAATACCAAGGAATATTTCGAAAACTTTAATGGTTTCTTCGTAATTCTTTTTTTCGAACAAATGAGCACCATAAGCTACTAAGTTTGCTTGTGTAGTGTAATATTCCTTGATTTTAGCTTTTATGTCTTTCTGAAATTTTGGTTTAACTTTACCTTTTGCATCTGGCAAAGCATCCAAATCGTATGCTTTCATAAAATAATCATACGATTCGACAATGGCTTTACCCTTCAGATCGGCATCAAACTTTTGACCTAACATTTGTTTTTTAATTTCGCTTTCATTTTCTTTATAGCCAATTAAACCAGCTGTGTGCCATGTTGACGCTAAATCTTTTGTAGTAGCTTCTTCAAGAGCGGGCTTAATATCAGCGCGTGCTCCAGCAAAATCGGGAACTTCCATCAAAGCTTTATTTTTAGCTTTGGTTACATTCTTTTTTTGGGAATATAAGCTTGTTATACTCAATACCAAAATTACTGCTAAAATAGTTTTTTTCATTACTAATTTTTTTTATTGTTGATTAATTCTTTGAAAATTCTTTTAAAAATTATGATTTTATTTTGATTCTTATTCTTCTGTTTGTTCTGCGTTTTCAGAGGTTACTTCGGTTGATTCATTGTCAGTTAACCCATTGTCAACTTCAATTTCGATATTCTCTACAACTTCCTCTACAACTTCCTCTTCAGACAAAACTTTACAAACCGATGCAATTTCATCATTGCGTTTCTCAAGATTTATTAAACGCACACCCTGTGTGGCACGTCCCATAACTCTTATATCGGAAACTTTTAGACGAATAGCGATACCCGACTTATTGATAATAACCAAATCGTTCTCATCGGTTACGCTTTTTATCGAAACTAACTTTCCTGTTTTGTCAGTAATGTTTATTGTTTTAACACCCTTTCCTCCACGGTTGGTTACACGGTAAACGGGTACAATTTCTCCGTTTTCGTCCAATACTAAATTACCTTCATCATCGCGTTCGTCAAGTAATGTGCGTTTGCCATAACCCTGTTGAGATACAACCATTACAGTTTCGTTCGAATCCTTATTTACACAAATCATGCCAACGACTTCATCTTGTCCGTCTTCGTCGAGTAACATACCCCGTACTCCGGTAGCAGTACGACCCATTTCGCGAACTTTAGACTCGTGGAAACGAATAGCGCGACCATTGCGGTTAGCCATTAAAACATCGGCATTTCCATCGGTAAGGCGAACCTGAATTACCTGATCATCTTCACGAATAGTAATCGCATTCACACCATTCTGGCGTGGTCGTGAATATGCTTCAAGCGATGTTTTTTTGATGACGCCGTTTTTAGTACAGAAAATCAGATAATGTGAATTTATGTATTCGCTATCCGTCAGTCCTTTCACGCGGATAAAGGCATTTACTTTATCATCATTGTCGATATTCAACATGTTCTGAATAGCACGACCTTTTGATGTTTTTGTACCTTCAGGAATTTCATAAACTTTCAACCAGTAACATTTTCCTTTTTGAGTGAAAAACAACATCATGTTGTGCATCGATGCCGGATAGATATATTCAATAAAATCTTCTTCACGTGAATTTCCACCTTTTGAGCCTACACCTCCTCTGTTTTGTGTTCTGAACTCAGTAAGCGCTGTGCGTTTAATATATCCAAGATGCGAAATGGTAATAATCATCTCATCATCTGAATAAAAATCTTCTGGATTGAATTCTTCTGAAGAATAAACTATCTGAGTACGACGTGTATCGCCATATTTTCCTTTAACTTCTAATAATTCATCCTTAATTATTTGCATACGTAATTCAACTTTTTCAAGTATTTCGTTTAAGTGTGCAATTAAGGCTAATATTTCCTGATATTCCGCACGTAGTTTGTCCTGTTCCATGCCTGTAAGTTGACGCAGACGCATTTCAACAATAGCTCGTGACTGAATTTCAGATAATCCGAATCTTTCCATCAATCTGGTACGGGCTTCATCCGGAGTTTTCGAATCACGAATTATTTTTATCGCTTCATCAAGATTATCAAGAATAATCATGAACCCTTCGAGCAAATGAGCACGTTTTTCGGCTTCGTTCAATTCAAATTTTGTTCGACGAATAACTACTTCGTGACGATGTTCTACAAAATAGTGTATCAAATCTTTCAGATTCAACATACGTGGACGACCGTTAACCAATGCAATATTATTTACACTGAAAGATGTTTGCAATGCAGTCATCTTGTACAGTTTGTTCAATAATACATTGGAGTTGGCATCGCGTTTCACATCAATCACAATGCGCATACCGTCGCGGTCTGATTCATCGTTTATGTGAGAGATGCCTTCAATCCTTTTTTCTTCAACCAAGGCCACAACAGCCTTAATCAACTCAACTTTATTAACCTGATAAGGTATTTCATTGATAATAATTTTTTCGCGACCTGAAGCATCCGATTCAATTTCAACTTTCGAACGAACTAAAATACGTCCGCGACCTGTTTCGAATGCATCTTTTACTCCGGCATATCCCTGAATAATACCTCCGGTTGGAAAATCGGGGGCTTTGATATATTTCATCAATTCAGGAATTGTAATTTCAGTATTGTCGATGTATGCAATTGTTGCATCAATGGTTTCGGTAAGGTTGTGTGGAGCCATATTAGTCGCCATACCCACAGCAATACCCGACGAACCGTTTATAAGTAAATTGGGAATACGGGTTGGAAGTACAACCGGTTCTTTCAGTGTATCATCAAAATTCAACTGGAAATCAACAGTGTCTTTGTTAATGTCAATCAACATATCTTCAGCCAATTTGCGCAAACGGGCTTCAGTATAACGCATAGCAGCAGGGCTGTCACCGTCAACTGAACCGAAGTTTCCCTGACCATCCACCAAAGGATAGCGCAATGACCAGAACTGAGCCATACGTACTAATGTGCCATAAATGGATGAATCACCGTGCGGGTGATACTTACCCATTACTTCACCGACAATTCTGGCTGATTTTTTATAGGGTTTATCTGAGTTATTTCCTAATTCATTCATCCCGAAAAGTACACGGCGGTGTACAGGTTTAAAACCATCGCGCACATCGGGTAAAGCACGCGAAACAATCACCGACATGGAGTAATCGATGTACGAAGACTTCATTTCTTCGTCGATATTTACCTTTATAATTCTGTCTTGTTCAATCATCTAACTTTAGTTTTGTTTCTTTCTGAAAAATCGCACTAAATTACTGCTTTTTATTCAATTTAACAAAGTTTTTTGAAGAAAAAATCGTGCATGAAAAATGCTGATATTTGTCGTTTCGATTCGACAGAAATCAGCATTTTTATTGTATAATAAATTTTCTATAGGGTATAATTGAATGCTATTTTTATGTTTTTTTTAAATTTGGAAAAACAATCAACTTAATTTATCAAAATAAATTATACTTAATCTTTAATGCAGCGTACAGATAATCCATTCTCATTTTTTAAAACACTCCATATTACATCATTATGATAATAAAACAATCCCATATACCATGAACTTCCAAAATAAGGCCCATTAGAACAACTCCACCAAGCACTATTTGTACCTTCACCTTCAAACAAACCATAACAGTTTCGGAAACCAGCTGGAAGAGCTGAAAAACCAGAACTATTATTTTTTGAGAAATCATTGCCTATTGCATTTGGTTGAGTAGAGGCAATCCAATTGGTAGTGGCAGCATAAGCTTTAGAATAAGAGTTTGACTGACTAAAATTTGCACTTACATAGTTTTGAAGATTTATCCATTCAGTACTGCTGGGAATATGCCAACCTTCAGGAGAGATTTTACGACTATCGATTATTGCATAGTAATTATACAATCGTCCAAATTTTTTAATTGAATCTTCGTTAGCTGTTTTGTTATATGTACAATGCGCTCCTAATTTTAAATTTGTCCACGTTGAATCATTTGTAGCATTTAAGAGATAACTATGACGAATTATAGAGATAGTTTCAACTCTATTTTTTAAGTAAATTTCATCAACATTATAGCTAACTACAATAGTGTCACCTTTCGCAAATAGAGAATCATTTTTAAATTTATAATTTTTATCTTTACTCTTTAATAAAATTGTACCACCATTATAACTAATATTAATAGTGTCTCTTTTTGAAATATTACTTTTATTTGTAATAATGATTGTATCTCCTACATAATCTCTATTAATTAAATCTCCATTTAAATATCTGCTAGTCCTTAGATTTTCAATCATCCAAGTTTGAGAACCTATTATAATTGTTTTGTAAATATTACCATCAATATCTGTGACAGTACCCATAATTCCATCTGTGCTGGGTTCATCTGTTTTACAACCTGAGGTAAATGTAACAACAAATACAAAAAAAATAAAATAAATAATTCTGCTGATTGTTTTCATTTTTTTTAGATTTATGGTGAATAATTTGAATATATATATTTACCTTTTAAGTAAATGGAACTAAAAAATATAGTATTGTTCTTTGTGTTTCTTTGAGACTTTAAATCCTTTTGGCAAGAAAAATAGCTATTTGGACACAAAAACACTAAGTTTCATTAAGTAATTTCAAAATCAGGAAAAGATTAAATAAACGATAAATACTACATTATATTTATTCTGCTACTTAATTGACCAAGCAATTATTTTTTTTATAGTTAATTATAATATTATTGCAAACAAATATAAATACAAATTTGAAAATAAATAATATAAAAGAGCATTAATATTGAAAATAAAGTTAATTAAGTTTTCCTCCTACTACAAAACATTCATCAAATTGAAAAACCATTTCGGGTTTTGATTCAAAAATTCCATAAACCGACGAACCCGAACCCGACATGGAGGCGTATGTAGCGCCCATTTTATAAAGTTCAACTTTTATTTCTTCAATTTGGGGGAATTTTTTAAAAACTGATTTTTCAAAATCGTTTTTAATCAATGTTTTCCATTCTGTTATGGGTTTCTGAATCGAGTCGAAAAGCGAAATATCAGGTTTTTGTGGCACTACCAGCGAATATGCTTCAGGAGTTGACACATGAATATCCGGCTTTATAAGCAACAAATAATAACCTTTTAATGATAGTTTTAGAGGAGTAAAAATATTGCCTGTACCGGTGGCATATACAGCTTTATTTTTAATGAAAACCGGACAATCAGCCCCTAAAAGAGATGCTATTTTTTCAAGTTTTTTGGGTGTTATTTTTAACTCAAACATTTTATTCAGAGTTTTGAGCATAAATGCAGCATCAGATGAACCTCCTCCTAATCCTGCTCCGAATGGAATTTGTTTTATTAGTGTGATATCAATCGCCGGAATTTGAAACTGCGAATTTAATAATCGATAGGCTTTTATTATCAGGTTGTCTTCAGGATCACCATCAATTGTTATACCTGAGGATGAAAAACTGTAATCGGAACAGGTTTCGGATGGTTCAACATCTAAAATATCGCTCAGACCGATAGGGTAGAAAACAGTTTCGATATTATGATAGCCATCCGGACGTTTTTCAATAACATCTAGTCCGAGGTTGATTTTTGCATTTGGATAGGTCAACATTTTTTATTTACAATTTACATATTTTCAATTTACGATTTTTGAAACTCAAAAGTAATATTTTTTCCTGAATAAAGAATCGTCGAAGTTTTCAACAAATTGTTGAAACATTTCTGATGAAAAAACGGTAAAACTTTTGTACTTTTGAAACCCGCAAAAAATAGTTGACAGTTGATAGTTGACAGTAAATAGCAAATTGTAAAATAGTAAATATATTAATGGCCGAGAAACGTAATTATTCAAAGAAACCAATGTCACCTGCACCTATTCAGGCAAATGAATATGGTAAATTGCCTCCTCAAGCGCTCGAACTTGAAGAAGCTGTTTTAGGTGCAATAATGATTGAAAAAGATGCATATTCAATTGTTTCAGAAATTCTAAAACCTGAGTGCTTTTATAAAGAAGCTCACCAGAAAATATTTGAAGCAATAATGTCGCTTGCAGTTCATCAGGAACCGATTGATATGCATACTGTTACAGAACAGTTGCGTAAAAATGGAACAATTGATGATATTGGTGGACCTTATTATATCACCTTGTTAACTGCAAAAGTTTCGTCGGCAGCACACCTTGAATATCATTCCCGCATCATTGTACAAAAGTTTCTGGCACGCGAATTAATTCGTATTTCGTCTGAAATTCAGACAAAGGCTTTTGATGACAAAACCGATGTGGACGACCTGATGCAAGAAGCCGAAGGTATGCTTTTCGAAGTTTCGCAACGCAATCTTAAAAAGGATGTTACTCAAATAAATCCTGTCATCGAAGAAGCCCGAAACAGAATGATTCTGGCTGCAACAAAACAAGGGGCAAGTGGTGTACCAAGTGGATTTCATGCATTGGATAAAATAACTTCAGGATGGCAGCGTTCAGATCTTATTATTATTGCGGCTCGTCCGGCAATGGGTAAAACTGCATTTATACTTTCGATGGCAAAAAACATGGCAGTAGACCACTCTTCACCTGTAGCTATTTTTTCGCTTGAAATGTCGAATGTGCAATTGGTCAATCGTTTGATAATGAATGTTTGTGAACTAGAAGGAGAAAAAATCAAAAACGGACAGTTGGAAGATCACGAATGGGTTAAATTTGATAAAAAAATTAATGATTTAATAGATGCACCGGTATTTGTCGATGACACTCCGAGTTTATCTATTTTTGAACTCCGCAGTAAAGCCCGACGATTGGTTAAAGAGCATAAGGTTTCGTGCCTGATTATCGATTATCTTCAGCTGATGAATGCAAGTGGAATGAGTTTCGGTAGTCGCGAGCAGGAAGTGAGTATCATTTCTCGGTCGTTGAAAGGACTGGCCAAAGAGCTTGATTTGCCCATCATTGCACTTTCGCAGTTGAATCGTGGAGTTGAAGGCAGAACAGGAATTGAAGGAAAACGTCCTCAGCTTTCCGATTTGCGTGAATCGGGTGCTATTGAGCAGGATGCAGATATGGTTTGCTTTATTCACAGACCTGAATATTATAAAATTACAGAGGATACTCAGGGAAATTCTTTACTTGGTATTGCCGAAATAATTGTAGCAAAACACAGAAATGGAGCTACCGGAGACGTACAACTTAAATTTAAGAATACATATGCTAAATTTCTCAATAAAGATGAAATTGGCGAAGGAGATAATCCTTTTTCGGACAGTTATCAAACAATCTCATCGAAAATGAATGAAAATTCTTCACAGCCCTTTTATGGCGAAGGTGCAATCCTGAATCCTCAACAGGACTCAAATAAATTTCTGGGTGGAAAAAATGATGACACACCATTTTGACACATAGAATATTTAATTAATGATATAACAGCCCGGAGCATTGCTTCGGGCTGTTTTTTTATAGTGTCAATTTTTTTTGAAATTTTTGAAATTCAAAGAATGATAAAAAATCTAATTAACGTGAGTTCGATATAAATAAGCTATTAATAATCAGCTGTATTTTTTTGGAATCCTGAAAGGATTCAATATGAATAACCACGGGTGCAACCCGTGGTATAGGCATAAAATAACAAGAACCCCGAATGGGGTTCAATATTACACATTTACACATTGAACCCCATTCGGGGTTCCTATTCATGTTCTGTTTTATCCACGGGTTACACCCGCGGTTATTCAAATTCAAGTCCTTCGGACTTTAAAAATAAATTTGTTGAAATTTGATAACCTTATATCGAACTCAGGTTAATTATTAAATTATGAAACGAGAATTTGTAGAGTTTTGTCTTGCTTTTAACTCTTTAATTATCAGTAATATGTGAATTTATTTAATTTTTGTTCGAAAAATATAAAAATTATTTATCAATTAAAGAAAAATTTCCATAATTATATTTATCTTTGTTTTTGAAAATTGTCATTATACAAGATTCCCGATTTACACCTTAAATCACATTCTTATTTTTTGGTTTTTTCTTAACTATTATTACTAACAAAAATCACTGGTTATGAATGACTTAAATTCAATGATTATTTCTGAGACTATTCTTGATGAAATAGTTGAAAATCACAAGGGGCAACCCGGCATGTTGCTAACCACACTCGAAAAAGCGCAAGAGGCAAATCCTTTAAAGTACCTACCGAGCGAAACTCTGTCAGACGTTTCGAAAAAGTTGAAGATTCCACTTACACAAGTTTACAGTGTTGCCACATTCTATTCATTTTTTAATTTGAAACCACAAGGGAAACATTCAATTGTTGTCTGTCGTGGCACTGCTTGTCATACCAAAGGTTCAAAAGCACTTCTTGATGAAGTTGGACGAATTTTGAATTTCAAATTTGACGATGCAAATGATGAATCGTTTTACACAACTACTGACAATGAGTTTACCATTAAGACTGTTGCATGTTTTGGTCAATGCGCCCAATCGCCTGTTATAGCAGTTGACGATGTTATCTATAGCAATGTAAATTCGTTAAAACTTTTGGAAGTAATAAGAAAGATTCAGGGTAAGAAAGTAAAGGAATAATAATGCCAATAAAATTTGAATCAAATCATGAAATCATTTGAACTTGAAATATTAATGCAGCAAAACTTATCGAGGATAAAACCATCAATGCCAATGATTATGGTTGGTATGGGAACTTGTGGAATAGGGAATAATGCTGATTTGCTTTTTAACGAAATTCAAAAATGTATTGAATTAAACAGTTTTGAATGTATTATAAAACCAGTGGGTTGTTTTGGTTTTTGTGCTGAAGAACCCTTAGTGACTGTCTATCAACCAGAAAAACCTATGCTGATATACAGCAAAGTAGAACTAAAAGATGTACATCGGATAGTCGAAGGTATTATCAGCGGTAAAATATATAATAAGAAAATTCTATGCAAAATTGAAGAATGGGATTATCTCACTTCGTATATTGAATACGGAAAAGGATATGAAAAAATTCCAAAATGGGACGAAATTCCATTTTACAAAGGACAAAAGAAAATAGTGTTGCGAAATGCCGGACTTATTAATCCGGAATCAATTGAAGAATATATTGCAGTGGGTGGTTATCAGTCATTGGTCAAAGTGTTGAATCACATGCAACCCGATGAGGTTATTGAAGAAGTAAGAATCTCTAACCTGCGCGGTAGAGGTGGAGCCGGATATCCGACGTATAAAAAATGGAAAATCATGCGCAACAAAGTTGCGGATAAAAAATACATTATCTGCAATGCCGACGAAGGTGATCCGGGAGCCTACATGAACCGTAATGAAATTGAAAGTGACCCACATTCGTTGATTGAAGGCATGTTAATTGGCGCTTATGCCATGGGTGCAAACGAAGGAATTGCTTACGTACGTGCAGAATATCCACTTGCTGTAAAACGACTGAAAATTGCTATCGCTCAGGCTGAAGAAGCAGGACTGATGGGAGATAATATTCTGGGAACGGATTTTAGTTTTAAACTTGGAATAGTTGAAGGTGCAGGTGCATTTGTTTGTGGTGAAGAAACTGCTCTGATTGCTTCAATTGAAGGACGGGCAGGTCGTCCAACACCTCGTCCACCTTACCCGGCAGATAGTGGTCTTTACGGCAAACCTACTAATATCAATAATGTTGAAACCTGGTGTAACTTACCGGTTATTTTCAAAAAAGGTGGAAAATGGTTTACCGAAACCGGGACGGAAAAGAGTTCGGGAACCAAAGTGTTTTCATTGGTAGGCAAAATTAAAAATACCGGTTTAGTTGAATTACCGTTAGGCTCGACGCTTAATCAGTTTATTTTTGAAATTGGTGAAGGAACCGGAACAAGTAAGCGGGTAAAAGCAGTTCAAACCGGAGGACCTTCAGGTGGTTGCATCCCGTTGGAATATTTTTCGACACCTGTTGACTACGAATCACTTTCCGAATTAGGAGCTATCATGGGTTCAGGTGGCATGGTTGTTATGGATCAGGACAATTGCATGGTTGATGTTGCCCGCTACTTCCTGGAATTTAATGCTTCTGAATCGTGTGGCAAATGTACTCCTTGTCGGGAAGGATTGTCACAGGCACTTGCAATACTTACAAAAATCACAAAAGGTCAGGGAACATATACTGATTTAACAACACTCGAATTACTTAGCAGAACAATAAAAGATACATCAATTTGTGGGTTAGGACAAACATCACCAAATCCAATTCTTACCACTTTGCGTTATTTCAGAAACGAATATGAAGAACATATTCAGGAAAAACGTTGTCTGGCAGGTGTTTGTGAATCGTTATACATGGCATTGTGTGAAAATAGTTGCCCGTTACACATGAATATTCCGGGGTATATTGAACTAATAAAAGAAGGCAGAATTGAAGATGCCTTTGAACTTACGCTCAGAGACAATCCTATACCCGGAACAATTGGTCGAATATGCCATTTCCACTGCCAAATGAGATGTCGGCGCGATGATATTGACGAGCCTGTTTCGCAGGGTGAAATCCATCGTTATCTGGCTGATACTATGTACTTGCTTGGCAAAGAAAATGAAATTTACAATAAACTTTTAAAAGAAAAATTACCTCCAAGCGGGAAACAAATAGCCGTCGTTGGAGCTGGTCCTGCCGGACTTACAGCCGCATTTTATCTGGTACGCTTAGGTCATAAAGTGGTAATTTTCGATGCTTTTTCCGAAGCAGGTGGTGTTGTAAGATTTGGAATTCCTCAATATCGCTTACCAAAATCAATTTTAAACAAAGAAGTTGAGCTAATAAAAAAACTCGGTGTTCAGTTTATGTTTAACCAAAAATTAGGTAGTAACCTCGATTTCAAACAGCTTACTGATCAATACGATGCTGTCTATCTCGGAATTGGCGCATGGAAAGAAATTGGGCTGAATATTCCGGGCGAAAATGCAGAAGGTGTTATTTCGGGTACAAACTTTTTGAAAGATCTGGCTCTTGGAAAAGAAACTAAAATGGGACAAAAAGTAATCATTATTGGTGCCGGAAATGTTGCGATCGATGTTGCGAGAAGCTTGTGGCGATTAGGAAAAGATGTTACAGTGGTTTATCGACGCGAAAAGAGTGATATGCCCGCAAACAGAATTGAAATCGAGGAATCGGACGCAGAAAAAATCAAATTCCGGTTTTTATCGGCTCCCGAAGAAATTCAAACCGACTTATCGGGTAAAGTTACAGGTATCAGAATACAAATAATGACAACGGGAAGCATTGATTCTTCCGGTCGAAGAAAACCTGTTCCGACTGGAAAATTTGAAGTTATTCCATGTGATACCATTTTCCTTGCAGTAGGCGAGAAGGTTGATTCTCAACAATTGAAAAATCAGGGTGTTAATACAACAAAAGATGGACGATTAATTGTTAATCCATTCACATTTCAGACTTCAATTCCGAATGTATTTTCAGGAGGTGATGCTGTAACCGGACCTTCTACGGCAGCTCAGGCGATGGGAATGGCTCGCAAAGCAGCTGAATCAATTGACTTAATTTTAATGAAGGAAAAAAGATTCCATTTGCTTTTCAGAGATTTTAAATACAATAATAAAGTGCCTTTAAATCCGAAGTCGAGTCCTAAAAACGTTTCATACAAGCTTGCTGTATCCGAACGGGTGGGTAATTTCCACGAAGTTGATGGCGGATACACGGGCGAACAGGCACGAAATGAAGTAAACAGATGCCTGAGATGCGATGTAAAATGTGAGTAAATTACCTTTGTTTTTTCAATAAAAAATTATCATTAACTAAAAAAATACTTTCAAAATTCATGAGGATTTATATGATTTAAATCGCTTGTGAATTTTAAAAGTTCCAATACAATATGAAAATCACAATTAATAATCAACCTTTTGAGGTTAATTCAGGTATTACAATACTTGAAGCTTGCGAATCATCAGGAATTAAAATTCCAACTTTGTGTTATTTGAAAGATGTATCGGATAATGCTTCCTGCGGCGTTTGTGTAGTAGAAGTAAAAGGTGCACGTACTTTGATGCGTTCATGTATAAGCAAGGTTACCGAAGGAATGGAAATTTACACCAATACTGAAAGGGTAATGGAAGCCCGCAAAACAAATGTCGAGTTACTAATGGCTAATCATCCGAACGACTGTCTGATATGTGACCGAAATATGAATTGCGAACTTCAAAATTTGACTTATGTATTTGGAATTGAAGGTAAACGCTTTGTTCGTACCAGAAAAAATTACATTAAAACTGATGATTCTTCATTATCGCTTATACGCGATCCTGAAAAATGTATTTTGTGTGGTCGATGCGTAGCTGTATGCAGTGATGTTCAAACCGTTAAAGCTATCGATTTTGCGGGTAGAGGTATTAAAAGCAAAATATCGACTTATCTCGATCAGGGAATGGGACTTGTAGCCTGTACCAACTGTGGCCAATGTGCTTTGGTTTGTCCTACAGGTGCTATAACCGAACGAAATTCAACTTCAGAAGTATGGGAAGCCATTCATAATCCCGAAAAAGTTGTTCTCGTTCAAACAGCTCCTGCCATTCGTGTCGGAATAGGTGAAGCCATGGGAATGGCTGAAGGAAGTTTAGTTACCGGAAAAATGGTTGCAGGTTTAAGACGTTTGGGTTTTTCACGGGTTTTCGATACTAATTTTACTGCCGATCTTACCATTATTGAAGAGGGTAATGAGCTTATTCAAAGAATTAAAACGGGAGGGACTCTTCCAATGATAACTTCTTGCTCGCCGGGTTGGATTAAGTTTATCGAACATTTTTACCCCAAGTCATTGAAACATCTTTCAACGTGTAAGTCGCCTCAACAGATGTTTGGTGCAGTAGCAAAGACCTATTATGCTGAAAAAACAGGTATTGATCCACGAAATATTGTTGTGGTTTCGATCATGCCGTGCACAGCAAAAAAATATGAAGCAAAACGTCCTGAAATGACCGGAGCATTTGATTATTGGAAACAAAAATTAAATCTGAATGAAAATGAAAGATTTTATGATGTGGATTTAGTGCTAACAACTCGTGAACTTTCGCGTATGTTTAAACAAACAGGTATTGACTTTGCGCAACTTCCCGAAGAGAATTTCGATCATCCACTGGGTGAATCAACCGGAGCAGCAGTTATATTTGGTGCAACCGGTGGAGTTATGGAAGCTGCTTTGCGTACTGGTTACGAAGTATTTACAGGAAAAACTTTACCTGCCATTGATTTGAAAGCAGTACGTGGAATGAAAGGAATACGTGAAGCCGAAATGGATCTCGATGGTACAAAAATTAAAGTTGCAGTTGCTCATACTTTGAAAAATGCCAGAATTTTGCTCGATGAAATTGAAACCGGTAAGTCGCCTTATACTTTTATTGAAGTAATGACATGTCCCGGTGGTTGCCTTGGTGGCGGTGGTCAGCCAATTCCTACAAATGCTCTGATCAGGCAAAAACGTGCAGCATCAATTTATCTTGAAGATGCAAATAAGGGAATCCGAAAATCGCACGAAAATCCTGAGATTACGAAACTTTATGTGGATTTTTTGAAAGAACCGTTGGGTGAAAAATCACATCATTTGTTACATACACATTATGTTGAAAGAGGTTATTAAAATATAAGAAAGGGGGTTTGTTATGAACTTCCTTTTTTATTTGATATCAAAAATGATTTTTGTAAATGCAAAAAGAATATTTATTTTCAGAATTCAATGCTATTTTTATTTTGCAAATGTTATATCAATAAAAGCAAAATTTCATTTAAAACAGGCTAAACTTTTTGCAAAACGGAAGTATATCTTTTTTTACCTGATTTTTAAATAGCTTTTCTGATATTGGAATATTTGGCGCGTTTGTGAGTTTTTCTACATTCATACAATTTAAAAATTTACTTAAATGTATAACCAGATGAACACAGTCAATGAATTTATTAAAAACCTTGCCGACCTTCAAGGTCGTGAGAGAAATAATCTGCTGCCAATTCTACAGGGTGTCGTTGAGCGGGAGAAATACCTGTCGGAATCTTCAATGATTGCAATAGCAAGAGAACTCGATTTATCAGCGGCAGAGGTATTTGGGACAGCTACATTTTATTCTTTTCTTGAGCATAAGAAAATGGGTAAATACGTAATAAGGGTTTGTAAAACAATAAGTTGTTCGATGAAAGGGTCGAATCAGGTATTACTCACCATTCAGGATATGTTGAAAATATCAATCGGAGAAACTACTTCAGATGGTGTTTTTTCATTAGTTCAAACCAATTGTCTTGGCTTTTGCCATAAAGCTCCTGCAATATTAATCAACAATGATGTTTATTCAGAACTGACTCCCGAAAAAGTCAGAGAGATTTTGACTATATATCTTAACAAAAATAAGGAAGGAGAACACTATGAATAATAATTTTCATCTTAAAAAAGTCGATTTCATTTTTAACAATGAAAATGACTGGAAAGAGGTTTTAACTAAAAATCTCAACCTTCCACAACATAATATAATCAATGAACTTATCAGTTCAGAACTGAAAGGGCGTGGCGGTGCCGGATTTCCTACCGGTTTGAAATGGAAACTTTCGGCCGATGCTGTAGATGACACCAAATATGTAATTTGCAATGCCGATGAGGGCGAACCCGGAACATTCAAGGACAGGGAAATTCTATCGAAAGTTCCCTTTAAAGTATTGACTGCAATGGCTGTATGTGGTTACGTTATTGGCGCAAAAGAAGGTTTTATCTATCTGAGGGGCGAATATTTCTTTTTGCAGCCGGAAATGAACAAAGCTATCGATGAATTTAAAAATTATTGTAAAGAAATTAACTTTGATTTTACAATTAAAATATTCATGGGCAGTGGAGCCTATATTTGCGGTGAAGAAACGGCTCTTTTTGAATCGATGGAAGGAAAACGTGGCGAACCAAGAAATAAACCTCCTTACCCATCTTCATATGGATATATGGGCAAGCCAACTGTCATAAATAATGTTGAAACACTGGCACATGCTTATACAATCTTTAAACATGGTTCTAAACGTTTTTACGATTTAGGCGTACAGTATTCACGAGGATCAAAATTATATTCTGTATCGGGAGATACTCCAATTCCGGGAATTTATGAACTAGAACTTGGGATGAGTTTGTCGGATTTTGTTGACGAATTCGGTGATGGAGATACTAAGGCTGTACAAGTTGGCGGAGCTTCCGGATTTTTAGTTCCCCGTAAAAGGTTTAAAGAAACAACGATTGGTTTTCAGGGTAAACTTACAGGAATTTCCTTACCTACAGGTGGCTCAATGATGCTTTTTAATAGTTCGCGGTCGATGTATAATGTGCTCGATAACTACCTCGTATTTTTTCATGAGGAATCATGTGGTCAATGTACACCTTGCCGAGTTGGTTGTCAGCAGCTGCTAAAAGGCATTAAATCGGTGAAAAATGGCGAGAAAAATGCACAGTATCTTGATAAATTATTGCGACTTGCCGAAACAATGCAATTAACTGCCAAATGTGGTTTAGGACAATCGGTAGCCAACTCTTTTTCGTCGATTGTTGAGAATTTCAGAGAAGAAATGATTTACTGATTTAGTTCAATTAATCTTATGGAAAATAAAATTAAAATTACTATCAACGGTGAAACTGTTGAAGTAGAAAAAGGTACTTCCATTTTGGATGCCGCCAAACAGGTTGGTGTAATTATTCCTACCTTGTGCTACCATAAAGACTTGTGTGTAGCCGGAAATTGCCGTGTTTGTGTAATAGAAATTGCCGGACAAAAAAGACTATCGCCCGCTTGCGCCACGCCTTGCGAAGAAGGATTCGAAATTTTAACAAACTCGTTAAAAGTCAGAAACTCGAGGAAATATATTCTGGAACTACTTCTCTCGGAACACAATGCCGATTGTACACGTTGTTATAAAAACGGAAACTGTGAATTACAAAGACTTGCCTCCGAATATAAAATCATGGAACAGGAATTCATTCGATTGGTTCCGTTTAAAAATTATACGATTGATAAATTTTCGCCTTCAATAGTAAAAGATGACAGCAAATGTGTACGCTGTCAGCGATGTGTGAGAACCTGTGCCGAATTACAAGGTGTAAATGCTTTGGCAGTAGCTTATAAAGGTGATCAAATGAAAATAACTACTTTTTTTGAAAAAACATTAAATGAGGTTATTTGTACCAATTGCGGGCAATGTATAAACCATTGTCCAACCGGAGCTTTAGTCGAAAAGAATTATATCGAGGAAGTGTGGGATGCAATAGCTGATAAAACTAAACATGTAGTAGTTCAAACTGCACCTGCTGTTCGTGTTGGCTTGGGCGAAGAATTAGGTTTTGAACCAGGAACGAGACTAACAGGAAAGATGGTTTCTGCATTAAAACACTTATGCTTCGATGCCGTTATGGATACTGATTTTACTGCCGACCTGACTATTATGGAGGAGGGAACTGAACTTCTCACCCGATTAAAAAAAGTGTTGGTTGATCATGACCCGAACGTAAGACTACCTTTGGCAACATCATGTTCTCCGGGCTGGATAAAATATATAGAACATTTATATCCTGAGCATCTTGATATTCTATCGTCATGCAAATCGCCACAGCAAATGTTTGGGGCTTTAGTGAAAACTTACTATGCTCAGGCGCGCAATATTGATCCAGCAAAAATAGTTTCAGTTTCGATTATGCCCTGCACAGCCAAGAAATTCGAAGCAAGCAGACCCGAAATGCACGATAGCGGTTATCGGGATGTGGATTATGTGTTGACAACCCGCGAATTAGCCATTATGATAAAACAAGCTGGAATAGATTTTTCTAAACTTGAAGATATGCAATACGACCGACTTATGGGTAAATCGACAGGTGCAGGAGTTATTTTCGGTTCTACCGGAGGAGTTATGGAAGCAGCCCTTCGGACGGCTTACGAATTAGTAACCGGCAGAGAGGTGCCTTTCGAAAATCTCAATATATCACCGGTGAGAGGAATGGAGGGAATTAAGGAAGCTACAATTAAAATTGAAAATCCACTTAAAGAGTGGGCATTTCTTGATGGAATTGAATTAAAGTGTGCAGTGGCTCACGGATTGGTTAATGCAAAGAAAGTAATGAACTCCATCGTTAGTGGAAAGGCTAATTATCACTTTGTTGAATTCATGGCTTGTCCCGGTGGTTGTTTGGGCGGAGGTGGTCAGCCTATTCCTACCAGTCCCGAAATTCGTCAGAAACGTACAGAAGCAATTTACGCCGAAGATGCCGGAATGCCTTTACGGAAATCTCATTTGAATCCGGAAGTAATCCAGATTTATAAAGATTTTCTCGGCAAACCATTAAGTGAAAAGTCTCACCAGTTATTGCATACGAAGTACGTTAAAAGAGGGATGTTTTAAATTGAAATTTCAGAAAAAACTATTAAATCATTTATTGACTATTGGTCTTTTTACTCAAAATAACTTTGCGATTCTCTGCGTTAAAATTATTTTAAAACGCAGAGAACCGATGAGTCTATTACTTATTAACTATCTTTTTTCCAACACCATCATCTATTACAACAGTTTCAGGAGGTAATATAAGCTGCTCGGGATTCATTAGAATTTTTTCAATCAATCGCATGGCTGATGCATAGTAAAAGCCATCGCAAATGCGTTCGTCAAGAACAAATTTTAATTGAATAGTCTTTACTGGTTTTACGGTTCCATCATTTTCCACTACATTTTTTTTGCTTTTCCTTCCCATTGCGGCAAATATGCTGCAAGTTCCAAATTCATACAAATGATGGTAAATTGATTCAATACCAATAGAGCCAATATTGGTCATGAAAATGCTTGAATGAAATGGACTGGCTTCAAAGAAGAATTTTGGCATGAGACCAATCCTATCGAGTTGTTTGATTATAAATATTACTGTACGTAATAGAAAATCTGGTAGGTAGCCCATTATTTTAGAAATAACATCTGATGAATTTTCCTGTCCGGTTTTTTGGTTGATATCAACTACTTTTTTAGTTTTCTCAACAATATCCTGAATACAATCTGTAGGTAAATAATAGGGTTTTATAACCGTTTCTTCGCCTTGCATTGTCATTGAGCGTTTTATAACTAATGAAAAACTGATATGGTTGCGCGAAAATATTTTATTCCAGACAATAAACCGGTTGAGGTATGGACGTTGAGAAATTAAACGTACCAAAGCTGCAATCACCACATGCATGATTGACAAATCCGGCATGTCAACTTTATGTTTTTTTATAAATGTTTCAATTACATCTATCGGTACTTTCACCTGAAAAAATACTTCTGAGTCAACGCGAGTCGGAAGAATAAACGGAACAACTGAGAATAATGCGCCAACTTTTCTAACTCTCCACCCGTCATACCTATCGCCAAAACTCCACTTGTAATATTTAAGTTTGTCTTTTTTTTCCACTTTCAATCAGTTTGTTTAAATTTAAAAAACTTTCAAAGATAAATCATATTTTCGAAAAATTATGAAATGGTTTGGTAATAAAAAATATGAAATTATATAATGAGTTTGATTTTCAGTTGATTATTCTCATTTGCCAGCCCGTTATCCAACATAAATCTAATCACTTTTAGGGTCTTTGTTTCTTTGTAAGGTATATTTTTTACTATTGAATTTGCGCTTTTAGGTTCGTCTTGTAGCAAAGCAACAATTTTTTCTTTTATAA
>CAYNHC010000032.1:15920-20615 GCA_964396705.1 uncultured Paludibacter sp. | reverse complement strand
AATATTTGAATTTTTTATAAAATATGCTTTTCAATTCTTTTGATTTCGCAGTTTATCTTCCTGTTGTTTATTTGCTTTATTGGGTTTTTTTCAATAAAAAAATTGAACTTCGTAATTTTTTTCTGCTTGTAGTAAGCTATATCTTTTATGGATTTTGGGATTGGCGGTTCCTATCGTTAATTCTCATTAGTTCATTAATGGATTATTTTTTGGCATTAGCTATAAGTGATACGCCTGATGAAAATAAAAAGAAAAGAAAATCTTTATTGGTAATTAGTTTAATACTCAACCTCGGATTTCTTGGGTTCTTTAAATATTATAATTTCTTTGCCCAAAGTTTTATCGATACTTTTTCGTTGTTTGGAAAGGAGTTTAATTACACACCTTTAAATATTATTCTTCCCGTAGGTATTAGTTTCTATACATTTCAATCGTTGAGTTATACACTTGATGTGTATTTGAAAAAAATGGAACCTACCCGTAAAATAATCAACTTTCTGGCTTTTGTGAGTTTCTTTCCACAGTTAGTTGCCGGACCTATTGAACGTGCCAAAAAATTATTGCCTCAGTTTGATGATTTAAAAACTTTCGACTATCATAGTACCCGAAGCGGATTGTTACTGATAGTTTTCGGATTGTTTAAAAAAATTATGATAGCTGACAGACTGGCTATTTTTGTTAATCAGGCTTATGGAGATATTGCAGAAGCAAAAGGTATTGCCATGTTTATGGCTGTAATATTTTTTGCATTTCAATTGTATCTCGATTTCTCTGCGTATTCAGATATTGCTATTGGTACAGCCCGTATTTTTGGCTTTAAACTCACAACCAATTTTCGCCGCCCGTATTTGGCTACTTCATTTTCCGATTTCTGGAAAAGATGGCATATAACTCTATCAAGCTGGTTTCAGGATTATATTTACATTCCTCTTGGTGGAAACCGTAAAGGCGCACGACGAACAATCATCAATGTTTTGATAGTGTTTGTTTTAAGTGGTTTATGGCATGGAGCTTCGTGGAATTTTGTTATTTGGGGAACATTAAATGGTTTGTTTCTTATTGTTTTCGATCGAATTTTTAAATTTGACAAGAGTACAGGTTTTAAAAGAATTTTCGCCTCTGCTTTTGTTGCATTGTGTTGGGCTTTTTCATTGGTGTTTTTCAGAGCACAAACCTTACCCGACGTAATGTTGGTTTTCAGTAATATCGGATTTTCAGATTTTGAAAACCTGTACAATTTTGGGTTAAAGGGTATGGAATTCAAATTTGCCCTGTACTTGATTGTCGGCATGATTGCCTACGAAATTTTAGCCGAAAAAGTAGGAGAAAAACTTTTAGACCATTTTTATGCAACAAAAACAATCGTCCGTTGGAGTTTATATTTAATTCTTGTGTTGAGTATTATTTATCTTGGTTCTTATGGTTCGGCTAACGACAATAGTTTTATTTACTTTCAATTTTAGATTATGGCAAGCGCAAATAAATCATCAAAAAATAAAATTCAAGCAAAGCCTGTTGTCGAACAAAAAGCAACGAAAACCAAAACAATTAAAAATATATTGTTGAAAGTAATTTTATTTTCCGGCGTTATAGTTAGTATTCTGGTTTATACCGATTTAAAAGGGTTTTTTAATCCCGATTACAGCAACGACCATACACGCAGAAAATGGAATGCATATTACGAATTTACAAAAAAACAACCTGTTGATGTGGTTTTGGTTGGCAATTCACATTTATATACGGGAATGAGTCCTGAAAATTTATCAAATGCTTTGGGCGCAAGTTGTTTCATTCTTGCTTCTCCGGGAACTACTCTTACTGATGCTTATTTTTGTTTGAAAGAAGCCATTGAGGTGAGTAAACCAAAAATTGCTATTGTTGAGACTTTTTCGATGAATGATTATAACAGTTACGAACTAAAGGCCGGGACTCTTTCAGATCAGTTTAAAAGTTTTTCGGCACGAAAAAATATCCAACAAAAATTATATTCAACACCACTCCTTTTCAGATCCGACAATTATTTACCGGCATGGTCAAAAACCATTCGAAATCACAGTTTTATTTTCAACGATACAGTTCAGTTAAATAAAAATATTAAACTGATGAAGGAAAAAGAACCTGAAAGACCGGGACTTTATCTCGGACGATATATTCGATTTAATTCAGGATTAGAAGATTCTACTTTGTTGAAATACAATAAACCGGGATTTATTGCTTATGATTACGGCAAACATATGGCAAGTGAAGAGGCAAAGAATTATTTGAACAAAACCATCAAATTATGTAAAGACAATAACATTAAGTTAATTTTCCTTACTTTGCCAATGTATTATCGCCATGTCCATAATTACGATAAATATAAAAATGATTTATTAAGTGCGATGAGCGATAAGCAACAGAATTGGTTGGATTTACAGTTACCCTATGATACAACGGCTTTTACGCCTGCTTGTTTCGAAAATACTGTAAGTGAAAATCAGCACATGACTTATTATGGATCTCGGGTGGCTGCGTATAAAATGGCGAATTATATTAAAAATACACTTCCGGGTGTGTTACCAAACCGATATGCAGAATTAGGCTGGAAGCAACTTTTTTATGCCAGCGATGGTTATTTTGAAAATTATATACCCGAAAATGATGGTGTGAGTCAGGTGTTGATACAGAACCAAATATTCTCAAACAATATTCATTTGACTGAAATGAGTTTGGTGCCTTACGATAATGCGAAAAAACTTGTATTGAAAATTGATAAAAAAAATACAATTCCATTGTATGGAAAATCAGTTCAGGTCATAGCTCAAACCGAAATGAATGGTCAACAAATTATGGTTGAATTTATGGCAACTTGTAATTTTTCTTATGACCCAGACAAGCATTACGTTTTTTCTTCTGAACCACTGAATCCTGCTATTAAAATTCAGAGAATAGCTGATATTAGCATATTGTGATTATTTGAATATGGTTGATGAAGATTAAAGAAATTTCATTTTTTCTGGATAAAAATAAAACACTTTCAAAACGCTGTTGTTATAGAAACAGATATAATAAGGCTTTGTGCTTCACATTCATTTTTTAGAAGTGAAAATGTGTTTAAAATTATCTGACTATGCCCTTCTTATTTGATTTTGGGGTTTCACAGGAAGATTTTAGAACTGAAGAATCAGTTCTGAAAATCGCTGATGGTGATATAGTTTTATCACTTGCAAGTGCTGGTGAAGTTCCCTTGTCAATTCTTAGTAATTGTAAAGTAAAAATTACCGCTGTTGATATTTCCGAAAAACAGATATTCCTTTGTAAACTTAAATTAGCATGTGTTTTGTTTATCGACTTTCCTCAAAATGGTCAATTTCTTGGGTTTGGTAAGATAGACAAAAAGTCAAGAGCAAAAATATATTTCGATATAATAAGACCTCATCTTTCTAGTGAAGAAATTATTTTTTGGGATAGAAACCTGAAATTTATCAAAAATGGAGTCATTAATGCCGGTCGGTTCGAGCATTACATGAATCAGTTACGATTTCTTGTTTTTATGATTATTGGAAGAAAGAATATATTTAACCTGATAAAAAGCAAAAATCTAAAGGAACAAACCGAAATATTTGATAAAAAAATTGCTTCGCGTAAAAGTTTACAATGGCTCTTCAAAGTTGCTTTTCACCCCAAAATTTATAAGAATAGAGGTTTGAGCGAACAAGCATTGATTCATGCAAATAAAACTACCGGTGAACGCTTTTATTTGAAATTCCGTAATTTATGTACCACAACACTTTCATCGGAAAACTATTTTCTGCAATATTTTCTTATTGGATATTGTTTAAACAATAATGCCTTTCCGCAATATCTGAAGCCAGAATATAAGGAGCAGATTATTAATAATTTATCAGATTTTGAAATATGTAATATCTCGTTACAGACTGAACTCTCTGAAAAAGAAAAAGGGTTTTATACAAAAATACACTTGTCTAATTTGGGTGATTGGTTAACTGAAACTGACTTTGAAGCTTTAATTCAATTGTTGAAGAACAAATGCGTTGCGGGTACCAGAATTTGTTACAGATATTTGCAAAAAAATCATTTTGCAACCAATAAATACAGTGGATTCGAAATTGATGAGAAGTTATCTGAAGCTGCATACTTAAATGACAGATTCCCCTTTTATAATATTATTTCACTAACCATGTCCGATTGAAATTGTTCAATTGCTTTTCATTGAATGGTTTATGATTGCGTTCCCAAAATGAAATTTCGGATGGTCTGCGATGCTTCTAAACTGTGCGATCTTTTATTGGTTTCAAGGTCAATTATATCACAAATTTTAATCAACGACTTCATTCTCATAATTTCTTCGTGCCTGTGCATTTTATCTTTCGATGCACTTATTATCAATACTGGTCTGTTTATAATCCTAAGTTTATCCCAAATTTCATAACCAGCTATAGCTAAAATCGTTCTTTTAAGCTTCTGTGTGTCAGCGTTATCAATTGCATTGGCTGAGATTTTCGCCATTTCTGCATCGGCTTTTTTATCAATCACAAAATTATTGATATACCATTTTGCAATAAAACGCAATTTACTGGTTTTCATTAGTAAACTGATTTTAATGATAGGAATTGTCCACTTTGGATAGTGAAAAACAGGTGTTGGCTCAAGAAATATAAATTTCAATGGTTGTACTTTCATTAATTGTAGTCC
>CAYNHC010000032.1:5924-15820 GCA_964396705.1 uncultured Paludibacter sp. | reverse complement strand
AGAAACTGATCAGACGTATTTTTACATCTTGATCGACAATTACCATTTGGTCAACAATTTCAGTGCTTTCATGACACATCGAACTCAGATTCTCATTCATAAGCTCAAATTTTTGAAAAGTTTTTTAAAGGGAAAAATCCCAATACAACAAACCATTTTCAATTTTTTCAGCAATCTCTTTTTCTTCGTTTAAAGTGCTGAAATATAGTTTGGTTTTAAATGTAAATTTCGGATATTTTGAGAACAAATCAATATATTTACTGCGATTATGAATGCCAAAAGTCAAGAAATGGTAATTTTCACGGAAAGCTATATTTCTCGCTTTTGATATTAATAAATCGAGTGCATCATCAAATCCTTCCTCACACATAAATATCCTGACATACAAAATCTTTATACTTTCGTTCACCTGAGGTAAATTAAATAGCGGATAAATTTTATTTGTGAAATTAACCGCTTTGCTCAACACTTTTAAATACTTCGGAATGCCGATTAAAATATCTTGTTTGTACTCTTCAGCATCTGTCAGTGCCATTGCGGCAACGATTTTTCCGTTAAATGTTGCGGTTAACACTTTTGTTTTGTTGTATTTATCAGGATACAAATCTATGGAAAAAGAAAAATTTTTTATAGTGTTGCTAAATATTTCTAAATCAGGTGTTTCTGATTCGCTAATTACGTATTTGTTGCTGTTTTTTTGTCTTAATGTAGGCAAAATCTGATATACATTAAATGTGCTGCCACCAAAAACATGTGGAAAAAGCAACCTCCCCGAAAGGAAAGGCATTACTGCATCATTACCTTCTACTATTGTACAAAATAATAAATGTGTATTCATTGACAACAATTTTTCATGAACAAATTTTCCAAGACGTGCGGCAAGCATAGACTTTTTATAATCCGGATGAACTCTGAAATCGCTGATATAATGTGCTGTTAAAGGTTTTTGTCCTATAAAAATATTCATTTCAGTAATGGTGCAAGACCCAATAATTTCGTTGCCTTTTTGAGCTAAAATAGTGATGTATTTACCTCTTTTTTCCAATAATCTGAAAAAATCAGGATTTCTGTCAATTCTGAGTGAAATCCGCCCAATCATTGGTGATATAGATGTTAATTTTAAAAGCCCCTCATTATCTGCACTATTACCTTCTCTATAAATTACACTTTCAGTCTGATTATTCATAAAATATGATTCAATGATTGTTTATTATCTTCAACAAAACTAACAAAATACATTTACTTACCAAATTAAAACCAAATTTAATTGTAGGTGAACTTAATCCATAAAAATATGTTTATAATTGATTATGATGACTATTAAAAAAGTCTATTAAAAAAGATGAATTCAGTTATAGAAAAAATGCCTGTATTATTTGTCGGACATGGAAATCCGATGAATGCAATTGTTGAAAACGATTTTACCCGTGAATGGAGTAATCTTGGTAAGATTATTCCCAGACCGCAAGCTATTTTATGTATCTCTGCACATTGGGAAACCCGTGGAACTCGTTTGACGGCAATGGAGAAACCAAAAACCATACACGATTTTGGTGGTTTTCCACCACCGCTTTACGATGTGCAATATCCGGCTAACGGCAATCCACAACTTGCATTAAATATCCAGAAGCATATACAAAAAACATCTGTTGGCCTCGATTATAACGAATGGGGATACGATCACGGAGCCTGGAGTGTAATAAAGCATATTTATCCGAAAGCCGATATTCCAATGATTGAGATGAGTATTGATCATTATCAAAAACCTGAATATCATTATGAACTGGCCAGAGAACTTGCATTTTTACGCACACGTGGAGTTTTGATAATTGGAAGTGGAAATATTGTGCATAACCTTCGTGAAGTTAATTGGCAGGATGAAGATGCTGCTTTCGATTGGGCAGAGGAAATAAATTTGAAAGTAAAACAAGCCATTATCGATTCCGATCATACTGTTTTAATTGATATGCAGCATCAGAATGCAGCATTTAAAAGAGCTGTTCCTACTGCAGAACATTATATCCCACTGCTTTATACTTTAGGTTTACAAACCAAAACCGACAAGATCAGTTTTTTTAATGATAAAATCATTATGGGGTCAATATCAATGACAGGAATTTTGATACAACCTGAATAATTATTGTTACTTTTGAAAATCGTTGAATATTCGAAAGTATCCTTTCTTTACAACAAAAGAAATTGAATAGATAAGAAATGCTTCAAACAATTATAGTTTATATCTTATTATTGGCAGTGGTGGCTTATACAGTTTATTCCATTGTGAAAAGTTTGCGCCAAAAAGAAAAATCGCCTTGCGACGATTGTAACGGGTGTGACCTAAAAAGAGAATTAACTTCTAAACTTCATGAACATCAGCGCAATAACCATTGTGGTAATTCGAACTGATTTACAATGGATACAAATATGTCGGTAATTTAATTAAAGAATGTTATTATTAAAAACATTTTATTATTTGATGCGTTAAATATCTTAATAAAAATATATTAAAACGGGTATTTTAACTATATCCAAAAATTAATTACTTTAAATTATATGAAAATACACGAGTATCAATCAAAGGAAATTTTCTCGCACTACGCTATTCCTGTAACAAACGAAACTGTATGTTATACCGCAGATGAAGTAGTGGCAGCCACTACAAAATTTGGGTTACCAGTTGTGGTTAAAGCTCAGGTACATGCAGGAGGTAGAGGAAAAGCAGGTGGAGTTAAATTAGCAAGAACCGTAGAAGAAGCCCGACTGGCTGCGGAAAAAATTCTGGGCATGGACATTAAAGGTTATACTGTTGAAAAAGTATTGGTAGCCGAAGGTGTGAAATTTAATGCTGAGTTTTATGTCGGACTTACAATTGACAGGAATACTAAGTCGGTTGTATTTATGGCAAGTGCCGAGGGTGGAGTTGAAATTGAAGAAGTTGCTAAAGAGAATCCGGATGCAATACATAAATTCATTATCGACCCAGATTTGGGAATGACTCCTTTTCTTGCGCGTAAAATTGCTTTTAAGATTTTCAATGATTTCTCCCTTGTAAAACAAGCTGTAAGTTTATTTCAAAAATTATATCAGATATTTCTCGATACCGATGCTTCATTGGTTGAAATTAATCCTTTAGTAGTAACTGACGAAGGCAATTTACTTGCATTAGATGGAAAAATGAATTTTGATGACAATGCATTGTATCGTCATCTTGAAATAGAAGCGTTAAATGAACCCGATGAGGATGAAAAGAAGGAAATAGCAGCCAAAAATAGTGGACTGACTTACATCAGATTAGATGGGAATATCGGTTGTATGGTTAATGGAGCCGGTTTGGCAATGGCTTCGATGGATGTTATAAAATATTTTGGTGGCAATCCGGCTAATTTCCTTGATATTGGTGGAAGTTCAAGTCCACAGAAAGTGATTGACGCAATGAATCTGCTTATGTCTGATAAGAATGTGAAAGTGATCATGATTAATATCTTTGGAGGAATTACCCGTTGCGATGATGTGGCACGAGGATTAGTTACAGCACTTGATCAAATGAAGGTAAATATCCCCATTGTTATCCGCCTTTCAGGTACTAATGCCGAGGAAGGACTTCGTATTATAAGCGAGAAAAATCTTCCGGTGGTTAATTCGTTAAGCGAAGCAGCACAGGAAGCAATACGCTTAGTTAACAGTTGACAGTTGATAGTTAACAGTTAATAGTTAATAGTTGATAATTGATAGTTGACAGTTGATAGAAAAATTACTGCAAACTTTCAAACTTTACACCTTTCAAACTTTACAAACTTTAGAAACTTTCGAACTTTACGAACTTTACAAACCCAAAAGTCATGAGCATTTTAATAAATAAAGATACAAAATTAGTCGTTCAGGGAATTACCGGACGCGACGGTAGTTTTCATACCGGAAAAATGAAAGAATATGGAACAAACATTGTTGCTGGAGTTTCGCCCGGAAAAGGAGGTCAAACAGTGCTTGATATTCCTGTTTTTAATACAGTAGAAGATGCAGTAAAAGCCACAGGAGCAAATACTTCAGTTATTTTTGTGCCGGCTCCGCTTGCAGGAGATGCAATCCTCGAAGCAGCCGATGCCGGAATAGAATTAGTCGTTTGTATTTCGGAAGGTGTACCTACTTTAGACATGATAAAAGCTACATCGTACTTAAAGAAAAAGGGCGTTAAACTTATTGGTGCTAATTGCCCCGGATTGATAACTCCTGAAGAGTCAATGATTGGTATTCTCCCCGGCAATATATTCAAAAAAGGAAACGTAGGATTAATGAGTAGAAGTGGTACACTGACCTATTTAATGGTAAGTCTGCTTACTTCAAATGGATTGGGTCAAAGTACTTGTGTGGGTATTGGTGGCGATCCCGTTGCTGGCTTATACTATCAGGAATTGCTTCAAATGTTTGAAGATGACCCGGAAACAGAAGCAATTGTGCTTATTGGAGAGATCGGTGGAGATGCAGAGGAACGTGCAGCGCAATATATTAAAGAACATATTACCAAACCTGTAGTGGCGTTTATTGCCGGACAAACTGCGCCTCCCGGAAAAAGAATGGGACATGCGGGAGCTATAATATCGAGCGGAAGTGGAACAGCTGCCGAGAAGATTGCGGCTTTCGAAGCAATAGGTGTACCTGTTGCACGACTTCCAATTGAATTGCCCGGGTTAGTAAAGAAACGTCTTGCTGAAAGAAAGTAATTCACAATAAATTAAAAAAGTCCAAAAACATTAAGCTCTGTTTGCTTTTTGTTTTTGGACTTTTAATATTTATATCTTATCAGGTATTTTCGCTGTTCCTTTTTTTAAATTTTTCTTGTAACTCCATACGATGGAATGCTTTCATGGCGATAACGGTTGATTGAGGTAACCACAAATGTATAGTTACCTTTAAACTTAGCATCAATCTCTTTGATGTCGATACAATTGTCTGTGGTTCTCGTGATTATATTCGAAGGGTCGTTTAAATCACCTACCTTTTTTCCTTTGAAAGCATAAACAACGTAATACATTACTTTACAACCTCCTTCTTCATCAACCTGATCCCAAACAAGATAGGTTTCATCGTGATCTTTAATAATTTTTATATTCTGAGGCTGTGCCGATGGCTCACCTGTTATGTTTCTGTTTACAGGACAGATAGCTGGGAATTTATAATATGAATTAGCCAGGCTATCATTTAATCCCTGTAAATTTTTCAAAAAAGTTTTGACGCTGAAAAATGCTGCACCATCTACCTGCGAATATTGTTGATTCATTCTGAGTTGTCTCATTATCTCGTTAGGTTTAGTCCACGCTTTTACTTTGCTTATTTCTAATGCTGATGCATAATGTCCTGTGTATAAATTTTTTCCAAATGAATTTTCACTCCACCATTTGACCAATACTTCATAATCAGCTACTTTTTTGCCAATTTCCCAATATATTTGAGGAACCACATAATCAATTGTACCTTCTTTGAGCCATTTGAGGATGTCGGCATATAAATCATCATAATTTTGTACGCCAGCTCGGGTTGCAGAACCAGTGGGGTCTATATTATCATTGCGCCAAACTCCAAAGGGCGACACCCCGAATTCAACCCAAGGTTTCAAACTTTTTATAGTTTGTTGAAGTTCTGATATTACTAAATTCACATTGTTTCTACGCCAGTCTTGTTTTTGCTCAGGAGTAAAACCACGCGGATTTCTTAAAAAGCTTAAATCATCGGGAAATTTTTGATTTTCAACCGGATACGGATAAAAATAATCGTCGAAATGAATAGCGTCAACATCATAACGCTCAACAATATCTTCAACTACCAAATTAAGAAATTGACGCGTTTCGTCAAGTCCGGGATCAAAATAATATTTACCATCATAACGAACAAACAAATCTTTATTTTTAAAATACAAGTGATTTTTATTCAGTAAATCAATATTATCACTATTTGTTACACGGTATGGATTGAGCCACGCATGAACTTCGATAAATCTTTTGTGAGCCTCTTCAATAACAAATTGAAGTGGATCATAATAAGGATTAGGCTTGGTTCCCTGCTTTCCGGTAAGCCAGTTGGACCATGGTTCTAATTGTGATGGATAGAATGTATCAGCTGTTGGTCTGATTTGAAAGAAAATGGCATTAATATTATTTTGAGATAATTTATCAAGCATTTTTCTTATTTCTTCGCGTTGTGCTTTTGGCGAAAGATTACGCTGGCTTGGCCAGTCGATATTTGAAACAGTTGCAATCCATACTGCGCGCATTTCACGCTTTTTATTTTGTGAGAATAATAATATGTTGCTGAAAATCAGTATGTACAGTAAAATAATTTTAAAACGCATAGATCAAGATAATTTTATTGTTTTTATTATTTATATCTACACAAAGATAAATAATAATTTCCCAAACAGCAACCCGCGTATTAAAATCAAAAGAAGTTTATGATTTATTGTTCTGCTTTTGGAATTAATGGCTAAATTTGCATTGTGAATTTGAATTAAATATACATGATTTTAAAATTAACGGATATGAAAAAACAACTTAAAATAGCTTTAGTTGCTCATGACAACCGCAAAGCCGACATGGTGGAATGGGCGGTATATAATGCAGACATGCTTTCGAAACACAAATTAATTTGCACCGGTACTACCGGAGGTCTGATTCTTAAAGCATTTAATGATAAAGGTGTAGAGGCTGATATTGAATGTATGCATTCGGGTCCATTAGGTGGTGATGCCGAAATTGCAGCGCTGGTGGTTCGTAAACAAATAAATCTTGCCGTTTTTCTGATTGATGATTTAAACGCTCAACCACACGAAGCTGATATCCAGATGTTACTTCGCCAATGTCGCGTACATAATGTGCCTATTGCTTGTAACCGATATAGTGCCGATTTAATGATAACCAGCTCTTTATGGGATAACGATGAGTATATACCCAAAGAACCGAGGTATGTTAAGTTTGACAGATAAGCAAAAACGCGAACCGATTAATTTTGGTTCGCGTTTTTGTATAACTTTTTAATTGCTGTAGAATTTCTAATTTCTCAATAACTATATTTTCAAGGAGTTTGAAAGTTTTACCACGGAATTTTATCAATTTCCTTTAACTCAATCCTTCCGTTTCTGCCATCATATCCTTGCGGGCCATTTAATCCATTTGATCCATTTCCACCCGAACGCCCTTTCGGGTTTCCGTCACCGCCATCGCCACCTTTACCTCCACTGCCTCCTGAACCACCCCAGCCTCCTGAACCACCATTTGATATGGTATTAATACGATTTAAATAATCTTTGGCTGAAGGGGTAAAGAATAAAATAATATATCCTCCCTGACCACCCTCGCCACCAATACCTCCAAACCCGCCAGGACCTCCAAATCCACCATCACCTCCACGACGTTGCCGTTGAATTTGCTTTGTGATTTCCACTTTGGTTTCACGTCCTGCAGTGTCTTTTTTAATAATTATTTCTTTTATTGTTTCATAATAGTATTCGCCTGTGTGTCCTTTACCACCGTTTCCTCCATTACCTCCTGAACCTCCATTACCTCCTGAACCACCCGATGCATTAACGGTTAAACTTCCTCCATTTGGGTTTATATAATAATATTGTTGTTTTCTTCGGGTTAAATTATCAACAAATACACGCATCAAATTTTGATTCAATATTGTATCAAAATAAACATCAGCGTAAACATCAATGTCATCACCATGATACCCGTTTGAGCCATGTTCTCCATCATTTCCCGGTTTTCCGTGCTGTCCGGTTGAACCCGATGAGCCACTGAATCCACTGGAACCAAACAACCCTGAACTTCCGTATCCATTGTAATTGAAGCGACCTTTATAATCAAGTTCAATATCGAATATATCGAATACTGTTGTGTCCTTAATTAGTTGTACCAAAAAACCGGGCTTGTGGTCAGGATAATCAAAAATATTGGAGCTGATAATAAATTCGCCATCATCGTGTTTGCCTCCTTTTACAAGAACTTCGTACGATGGTAATATATGTTTCATTGCAGAACTTGTTTTGTATAATAAAGTTCTATTATTATCATAGGTTACTTTCATTCCGAATTTCACTTTTGCTCCGGGTATCAGGCGATAATCATTGATTGGAAAAAGTTCAATTTCTTTTTCGTAATTTAACCAAAGAGTATCATAAAACACCTGTTTGGGTTCATATTTAATTGTTATTTTGAAAGGGATGTAGTTTACTCTCTCGTTTACTTTTACTTTTGAAATATTTAAATATCCCTGAAAAAAATTAGCTTTCTCAACTTCAATCTTGAAATTATTCCAATTCAAACTACCTTTTAATAGTCCTTTTGTTTGTAAAACATCTCCATCACGAGTTTGAACCATTAATCCAACTTTATGTAAACTACCGGGAACAAGAAGTGATGTGTCACAATACAAACGTATGTCTGAAATTTCAATATTTTTTAATTTGCTTATTTTCTTATTATTAGGATAAACAGAAAAGATATTGATAATGAAAATGACGATTATAGAGAATATTAGTTTATTCATAGTTGATTTTTTTTAACATACTACATAAAATATGCCAACAATTGGGGAAAAGTACTATAAAACAAAAAGCGCAATTTGTAATTTTTACAAATTGCGCTAAGTGATTAATATTCTGATACTATTAGTTAGTATTCCGGTTATTATTTTAATTTTTTATCCAGATTTCGCTTAATAGCAGCCAAAAAATCCTGCGTACTCAGATAATCTGTGCGGCTGATATTGTCACCATGAACCAGCATGGCTAAATCTTTGGTCATTTCACCTGCTTCAACTGTTTCAACACAAACCTCTTCGAGTTTCTGGCAGAAGTTAATTAAAGTATCATTTCCATCCAACTTACCACGATGCGCTAAACCACGTGTCCATGCAAAAATGGATGCAATTGGATTGGTTGAAGTTTCTTTTCCTTGTTGATGTTGACGGTAATGACGTGTAACAGTTCCATGAGCTGCTTCTGCTTCTACCGTTTTTCCATCGGGAGTTACAAGTACTGATGACATCAATCCCAACGAACCAAAGCCTTGAGCAACAGTGTCAGACTGAACATCGCCATCGTAATTTTTACATGCCCAGACAAATCCACCATTCCATTTCAGACATGCAGCTACCATATCATCAATCAACCGGTGTTCGTACACAATACCTGCTTCCTCAAATTTCGATTTGAATTCTTTTTCGTAAACTTCCTGAAAAATATCTTTAAAGCGTCCGTCGTATGCTTTTAAAATGGTGTTTTTGGTTGAAAGGTACAAAGGCCATTTCTTTTTTAAAGCCACCTGAAATGATGACTGAGCAAATCCATAAATCGATTCGTCGGTATTATACATGCTCAAAGCAACTCCATCTCCTTTAAAATCAAATACTTCCCATTCCTGTGTTTCACCGGCTTCGTTGGTAAATGTCATTTTTAATTTACCTTTACCTTTGATTACCACATCGGTTGCTTTGTATTGATCTCCAAATGCATGACGACCGATAACAATAGGTTGTGTCCATCCCGGAACTAAACGTGGTACGTTGGAACAAATAATCGGTTCGCGAAAAACAGTGCCTCCAATAATATTACGAAGTGTACCATTGGGCGATTTCCACATTTTTTTCAATCCGAATTCCTTTACACGGGCTTCATCGGGTGTTATGGTGGCACATTTAATACCAACATTGTACTTGTTGATGGCATTGGCAGCTTCCACGGTAACTTCATCGTTGGTTGCATCACGGTTTTCCATACCAAGATCGTAATACTTGATATCCAATTCGAGATATGGAAGAATCAGTTGTTCTTTGATAAACGACCATATTATTCGGGTCATTTCGTCTCCGTCGAGTTCAACAACGGGATTTTGTACTTTTATTTT
>CAYNHC010000032.1:0-5824 GCA_964396705.1 uncultured Paludibacter sp. | reverse complement strand
TTCGGGTCATTTCGTCTCCGTCGAGTTCAACAACGGGATTTTGTACTTTTATTTTACTCATATATTTTTATTGAAATCAGACAATAAACAACAGACAACAGAATTAATTATCTATCATCTGTTGTCTGTTGTCCGTAGTCTAAGTTTTATTATCTTTTCTTCAACGGAATAAATGATTTTTTATCACCAACGTTTTTGTAAGCAGGACGAATAATACGTTTGCTGGCGAAATTGAGTTCCTCGATACGGTGAGCGCACCAACCGGTGATACGCGACATAGCGAACAGAGGAGTATAAACTTCGGTTGGAAGTCCCATAGCTTCATAAACGAAACCTGAATAGAAATCCACATTGGTACAAACCTGTTTGTTGATATCCGATCCTTTGAAAGTCATAAATGCATTAACAGCACGTTCATCAAGTAGTTCGAGGAAAGCAAATTCTTTTTCAAGATTTTTTTCAATAGCCAGATTACGAGCCATTTCTTTCAATAAAAGTGAACGTGGATCGGAAACAGTATAAACTGCGTGACCAATACCATAAATCAAACCTGTTTTGTTGTATGCTTCTTTGTTTAGCATTTTTTTCAGATAAAGATCAATTTCTTTTACGTCATCCCATTTTTTGATGGCTGTTTTCAAATGTTCGAACATTTGATTTACTTTGATGTTAGCTCCACCATGTAAAGGACCTTTCAACGAACCAATACCAGCTGCAATAGCAGAGTAAGTGTCAGTTAATGTGGAACTTACAACGCGTACCGAGAAAGTTGAGTTGTTACCACCACCATGTTCGGCATGAAGAATCAAACATAAGTCGAGTAATTTCACATCTAATTCCGAATATTTACCAGGACCTTTCATCATGAATAGGAAGTTTTCAGCTACCGAAGCACCTTCTTTTGGGTGACGAATATGCAATGAACGTCCTTGTTGGCTATGACGAAGAATATTGTATGCATAAGCAATGATAGTTGGAAATTTTGAAATCAAATCAATAGACTGACGAATCAGGTTATCGCGCGAAATATCATCGGCATTTTTATCGAACGTGTACATTTCGAGTACCGAACGAGCCAGAATATTCATAATGTCCTGACCTTCAAGATCAATGATGTTTAACTTCATTTTCTGTTCCAATACCATTGAATCGGTAAGAATGGTCGAAAATAATCTGAGTTCTTCAGCATCAGGCAAATATCCTGATAATAGAAGAAATGCAGTTTCTTCAAAACCCAAACGATCTTCTTCCTGAAGTCCGTGTACAAGGTCTTCAACATCGATTCCACGATAAAATAATTTACCCGGAATAGCTTTTAATCCACCTTCAGGCAAACGTTCGTATCCAACAACGTCACCCACTTTTGTTAAACCTGCCACTACACCCGAGTGATCTTCGTTACGCAATCCGCGCTTCACATTGTACTGGGTGAACAATTCTTTGTCGATACGACTTGTTGATTTAATTGTTTCTTATAATTTATAAATCAGAAATTCTTTTTCGTTTGCCATAAATTCAGTTACTATTATATTATTTACAATTTAAAATTTAAGGAATGAGACTATTTAAGTCCATTTAACGCACTTCCGGCTTTAAACCATTCTATCTGTGCACTATTATAAGTGTGAACAGCATCAAATTGTTCAGTTGTTCCATTAGAATGTTGTAGTTTGATGGTAAGATTTTTTCCGGGAGCAAAATGGGTTAATCCGAGTATGCTGATTTTATCGTCTTCGCGCACTTTAGCATAGTCATTTTTATCGGCAAAAGTCAGCGCCAACATTCCCTGTTTTTTCAAATTGGTTTCATGAATACGGGCAAACGATTTTACCAGAATAGCTTTTACATTCAGGTGACGTGGCTCCATAGCAGCATGTTCGCGACTTGAACCTTCGCCATAATTTTCTTCTGCAACTACCACAGAACCTATTCCTTGTGCTTTAAACTTACGGGCAAGTGCCGGAACAGCGGTATATTCACCTGTTTCAACATCCAAAACCGAGTTTGTTTTATCGTTAAAAGTATTCACTGCACCAATCAACATATTATCCGAGATGTTGTCGATATGCCCACGGAATTTCAACCATGGTCCGGCCATAGAAATATGATCGGTAGTACATTTTCCTTTTACTTTTATCAGCAATGGCTGTTCAATATAATCTTTACCATCCCAGGCTTTAAATGCTTCCAGTTTTTGGAGACGTTTCGACTCAGGATTAATATTTACCTGAACTTTACTTCCATCGGGCACAGGAGCTATATAACCCGCATCTTCCACAGCATAACCTTTTACAGGTAGTTCAAAACCTTTCGGTTCAGCCAGTTTCACCTGCTCACCTTTTTCGTTAGTCAATGTATCTTTCATCGGATTGAAACACAAGTCACCAGCAATTGTCAATGCAGTTACCATTTCGGGCGAACCAATGAAAATATGCGTATTTGGATTTCCATCCGCGCGTTTGGCAAAGTTTCGGTTGAAAGAAGTTATGATGGAATTTGCACGTTCCGGAACGTCAATATCGCGTTTCCACTGACCGATGCAAGGACCACAGGCATTTGCCATTACAATGCCCCCAACCGATTCAAATTCGGCAATGATGCCATCGCGTTCGGCTGTATAACGTACCTGTTCAGAACCCGGATTGATGATAAATTGCGCCTGTACTTTCAAACCATCTTCTTTTGCTTTTTTTACAATAGAAGCTGAACGGGTTAAATCTTCGTACGATGAGTTGGTGCATGAACCAATCAAACCAACTTCCATTTTTTGCGGATAACCTTTTTCTTTTACAATTTGGGCAAATTCTGATAATGGATATGCTGCATCCGGGGTAAATGGACCGTTTACATACGGTTCAAGTTCGCTCAGATTGATTTCGATCAAACGATCGTAATATTTTTCAGGATTTGCCAACACTTCGGCATCAGCCTGTAAATGAGCTTTATTTTTTAATGCAATGGCAGCAATTTCGGCACGACCTGTAGCTTCGAGATAAGCAGCAGATTTGTTATCGAACGGAAAAATAGAAGTGGTTGCTCCTACTTCAGCGCCCATATTACAAATAGTACCTTTTCCGGTAGCCGAAAGCGATTCTGTTCCTTCGCCAAAATACTCAATTATGGCATTGGTTCCACCTTTTACAGTCAGAATTCCCGCTAATTTTAGAATCACATCTTTGGATGAAGCCCAACCAGAAAGTTTCCCGGTAAGTTTTACACCTATGATTTTTGGCATTTTTAGTTCCCAGGGTATTCCAGCCATAACATCAACCGCATCAGCTCCTCCAACTCCAATGGCAATCATTCCAAGTCCGCCGGCATTTACCGTATGAGAATCAGTTCCAACCATCATTCCACCCGGAAACGCATAATTTTCGAGCACTACCTGATGTATTATTCCCGCTCCCGGTTTCCAGAAACCGATGCCGAATTTATTTGAAACTGCACTCAGGAAGTCGTAAACTTCGCGGTTTGTATCGTTGGCAGTTGCTAAATCAACATTGGCAGAAACATGAGCCTGAATCAGGTGATCGCAATGAACGGTAGAAGGAACAGCTACTTTCTGTCTTCCGGAATTCATCAACTGTAAAAGCGCCATCTGTGCAGTAGCATCTTGCATGGCAACACGATCCGGCGAAAAATTTACATAATCCGCACCACGTTCGTAACTTTTTATTTCTTCACCATCTGATAAATGTGCGTACAAAACTTTTTCTGTCAAAGTCAAAGGACGATTCAGTTGGCTTTTAGCTTTTTCAATCTTTCCGGGTAGTGCAGCATACACCTGCTCTATCATTTCTTTGTCGAATATCATTTTTTTTGTAATTTTATTCAATTTGTAATTATTTCAGCAACAAATATAATAAAAAAAAATTTTATAATTCATTTGTTTCTTAATTCCATTCTCTTAACAATTGGTTGTGTAAAATGTTCATAAAAAAGTGTGATGTAAAACAAAAAATCCATCTTTTATTTACAAAGATGGATTTTTAAAATATTATGCTGAAATGAAGTGTTTGTAAATGCTATTTACTATTTATCCATGTCAGTCTGTGCCATATGGTTTCCAGTGGACCTTGTTTGTGATTATTCATCCACCATTTGCTGAAATAGCCCTGAAAAACAGCTAGTACAACGCCAATTATCAAGCAATATGTTGCTCCTGTATATTTGTAAAGTCCCAGTCCGAAACCGTAATATATAAATGCTCCGAGAATAGATTGCATGATATAATTTGACAAACTCATTTTTCCATAAGCCGAGAAAACATTTAAGAAACGATGGGCAAAATTGTTTTGAAAAAGCAATACAAAACCCGATACCAATACTAACATAAAGGCAACATTCGACCACGAAGATATAATAGTTTCCAACGGACGGCTTATAGCGTCACTTACAATCCATGTGCTGATATTTGTTTTGATAATATATAATGGTATAAATGCGATTATAGCTATGATGAGATTTCTCACCCAGAAATTTTTATTTTCCTTTGAAATATTAAATAATGATTTACGACCGGCAAGCATTCCCAACATAAAAAGTGAAATTGTTTGAAATACACGTCCTGCTTCCCACGTCCAAAGAATTACAGCCGTTTTCCCGTTGGTTAAATTCCCTATCCATGTTTTTACAATAGAATTTCCTGTAATATATTCACCAGCCTTTCCAAAATATGCCCATGAAGCCGGATCGTTCATTTTTATTTCAGAATGTTGCAAACCATAGATGACGTTAACCCACTCATAAGGTTGCAGCATAAGAATAAATGCTAGCAAAAAAATAGTTTTGTTGCTTAAATGTGCAACAGGAATCAATGCAAACCCAAGTATCGCATAAATGGTAAGAATATCACCTTCGTAGAAAGCTGAATTAATAAGTCCAAAACCAAGTAACAGTAATAATCTCCATGCAAATCGACCCCGGAAATCTTTTCCTTTTCTGGCTTGATTATCAGACTGAATAAAGAAAGTTAGCCCGAATAACAATGCGAAAATTGCATAGGATTTACCTCCAAACAGAAAGAATAAGGTATCCCAAATTCCTTTATCAAGCGAAACCATCCATGTGGGCAGACCTTCTGCCTTATAATAAAAGTCGAAATGCTCAATATTGTGCAGCAACATGATAGAGACTATTGCAAAACCACGGAGGGCATCAACTACCTGAAGACGTTTGTTAATTACCATTTTTTAGAGATAATATGTTTTTAAACATTAGTAAATCAGATTGTTATATAATTTATTTTTTCTCATTCAAACTCAATAACTGTAATTCCGGAACCCCCAAACTGAACATGTTCGTCGCGGTAAGTTTTTACACCATGAATTGTGCTGAGATACTGGCGAATTATTTGTCGCAATGCTCCTGTGCCGGTGCCATGCAATATCCGCACTGAAGAAATTCCGACCATTACAGCATCATCAATAAAATAGGTTACGGCTTGCAATGCTTCGTCAACACGCATACCACGCACATCAATCTCCGATTTAAAAGTGAGCTTGCGCTGTCGTACTTCGTCGGTTGTAGAGTTACCGAGGTTTTCGTATTTGCGATATTCTTTTTTTAGCTGAGTATTGCTTATTGTTTCAAGTTTTGCCAACTTGACCGTAGATTTCATTTGTCCAAAAGCCACAATCGCATTTTTATCCTGAATTTCAATAATTGTTCCGGTGGTGGTTTGACCTTTCAGGCGAACGTTAGAACCGGTTTTTAATGTTTCATGTTCCTTGTTCCTTGTTTCGTGTTTCTCGATTTGAGGTTTCTTATTGAGTTGAAGTTGAGGTTTTGCACTTTTCAAGTTCGCTTTTGGGGTTATTTTTTC
>CAYNHC010000031.1:15923-20826 GCA_964396705.1 uncultured Paludibacter sp. | reverse complement strand
ATATCTCAAAAGTTATTACTGCAATTGGAGGTTGGGAGGCACCGGCATTAGTTGGACTTTGCGAAATTGAAAGCCGAAAATGTCTTACAGATTTGACAAGATATTCCGGACTTAAAAATTTAGGTTATAAATTCATACAATATGAATCGCCTGATGCTCGTGGTGTTGATGTAGCATTATTATATCAGGAGACGATGTTCAGACCAATATCGGAGGAGGTTATCAGGATAAATTTCTCTATTGCGCCAAAAAGCAAAACGCGCGATATTCTTTTTGTTTCGGGAATTTTACCTACTGATGATACTTTGCATGTATTTGTTTGTCATTTCCCGTCGAGATTAGGTGGTGAACTTGAGTCGGAAGAAAAAAGAATGCATGTAGCCTCGGTACTTCGTGCAAAAATTGACAGTGTGTTTTCAACCTATTTTAAACGCAACATATTGATAATGGGTGATTTTAATGATTACCCTACAAACAACAGCATGTCGCAGGTTTTAATGGCTCAGGCTCCTGAAAAATCAGCCAAGAATGATAAATTGTACAACCTGATGTTTCCAATACATTTGAGTGGAAAAGGTTCTCATAAGCATGAAGGAGAATGGGGCGCTCTCGATCAGATAATTGTATCGGGGAATTTATTGAATCCTTTGAATAAATTTTTTACTTTAGTTGAGGATACACATGTTTTTGATGCAGATTTTTTACAGGAGCCCGATGAAGTTTTTCTTGGTAAGCAACCTTTCAGAACTTATAAAGGTATGAAATATCAGGGTGGTTATGCCGATCACTTACCTGTTTATGTAGATTTTTGGTATTGATTTTTTTTTAGAATAAAGAGCAAAGAATAAAGATTAAAGATTTTTGATGTTTGAGTGTTTAAATTAAGAAATTAAACCTTAAACTTTCAAACTCTTCAAACACGAAACAAGACTATAGTAAAAAACAATAAAAATGGACATACAACTATTTATCCCTTGCTATATTGATCAATTGTACCCCGAAACAGGGTTTAATGTAGTTAAAATTCTCGAAAAAGCAGGTTGTACTGTTCATTACAATCCCGAACAAACTTGTTGTGGACAACCCGCTTTCAACAGTGGTTATTGGAAGGAAACTGCAGCACTTGCCGAGAAGTTTTTAAATGATTTTCCCTCAGGAATGCCTGTTGTTTCACCTTCAGGATCATGCTCAGGATTCATCATTCATCATTATCACAAGGTGTTAGCCGATAGAAAAGATTTGATGGATAAATTTAATTTATTAAAACCAGAAATTTTCGAGTTAACTGATTTTTTGGTAAATGTGCTGAAAATTGAAAACCTTGGTGCTGAATTTCCACACAAAGTAACATTTCACGATTCATGTTCAGCACTTCGTGAATATGGAATTAAAGATGAACCCCGAAAATTATTGGCAAATGTAAAAGGACTGGAGCTGATTGAAATGAATGAAAGCGATACCTGCTGCGGTTTTGGGGGAACATTTTCTGTTAAGAATTCAGCCATTTCCGTGGCTATGGCCGAAAATAAAGTCAGAAATGCTGTTGCAACCGGCGCAAAATATATTGTTAGCACCGAAGCTTCGTGCCTAATGAATATCAATGGCTATTGTGCCAAAAATAAATTAGATTTAAAAGGAATTCATTTGGCTGATATCCTGGCAAGTGGGTATTAATAAAGAGTTTAATTTGGACTTATTCAGATAAATGCAAAAAGAGACCTGATAAACTTAGATCTCTTTTTTGTATAACTCCAATAGTTAACCGACTAATTATCAATTATCAACTTTCAACTTGTTTTTTACACATGCGTTACAAATAACGGTATGTCAGAGTAAAGTACCATTTTGTAAGCCAATCCCGGATTAAATAATCTTGATAGTAATCGTCTCCTGCGAGTATTGAAAGCAAGTACGTTAATTTCCTTTTCTTTCATATATTCCTCAATAATTTCAGGAGTATATGAATTACTGAGCAAAGCATAATGAGCTGTGAGAGTAGGGTAGTGGTTTGAAAAATAAGCTTTTATGCCTCCAAGCATCACTTCGTCCCAAGCCTCATTTTTTTCGGAAGCATGAATGAAGAACATTTCAAGTTTATTGGAGTCGAACAACGAAATTGTTCTGTCGATGGCAATAAGATCTTTTTGATCAAAATTGGTAAGAAATGCAATCCTGTGAATTTCCTCGGGCGATTGTAACTGCATTTGCAAAGGAACGGCAAAAACTGGTGAAACACAAGCCTCCATGACTTCTGCTGTTACGCTGCCTATCAATTCGTTGTCGATTTTCTTTCCCCGGGTTCCCATTACTACCAGTGAAGGATTGTATTTTTTACAATAATCCAGGATCTGATCTTCCGGAACACCCTCTTTTAATTCGAAACTGAATTTGATATTGGGTAACTCTCCGGCAGCAATACGTTTTTTTATATTGTTGCCAAGTATTTGCATGTCGCTGTTGGCTGTAGAGATAATTCGCCGAAGCAATTCACTGTCGCTTATGCTGTATGTGCTTACATCGTTATTCATCGAAATTGTAAACGCCGGGCTAAAATAGGCATAAAGAAAAACCACTTCGACAGCTAAGATATCGGCAAAGTGAAATCCAAAATCAATTAATTTTGGAATTTGATCACTGAAATCAATTGGGATAAGAACATGATTTACTGATGTTTCCTCTTTCTTTTCTTCCCATGCGCTTTCCATTTCTTCAACAATCTTAAGCGCTCGGGGAAGATCTTTCTGATGAATACGAATTCTAACTCCTACTGACATACCGGGTTGTTCCAGGTTCAATGAGTGAATTACAGTATCAATCCCGTTTTCTTCCAAAACGGTCTTAATCATTTGAGCTCTCGTGTAGGTACGAATGGCAAGGGTAACTAATTTATCTTCCATGGCTCTTAATATTAAATGGTTAGCAATAATTAAATGCAGAAATTAAGCCGAGATTCGTTGATTTTACAACGCTGTAAAGTTAACATTTTACTTTATTTGTACTCTCAAAAAGCAAAAAAAAATCGATTTAATCCAAAATTAGCTATATATTTGCGTATTAAATAATTTAATGATTTCTGTTATGAGCACAAGGACTAAAAAAATCTTTATTATTACAACAACTATAGTCGCATTGTTGTTGGCATGTTTCGTATTTTTTAAATTTTATTTTGTGTTCGGCGAAGGAGTAAAAGCCGGTCAATTGAATTATATTGTTCATAAAGGATATGTTTTTAAAACCTACGAAGGAAAAGCAATTCAGAGTGGATTTCGTTCGCAGTCAACCGGAACAATTCAATCATACGAGTTTATGTTTTCTGTAGAAGATAAAGCCGTTGCCGATTCATTAATGCTTTGTAGCGGAAAAGATGTTGAGTTGCATTATAAAGAATATTTAGGAACATTGCCCTGGCGTGGTGTAAGTAAATATGTAGTTGATAAAATTATCTCAGTCAAATAAATAACGAACTTATGATGTTCTGTCATTTTGTTTGAAAATTATTTTGTCTAATTATTAATATCTAAAAATAAATAATTGAATACCCCGATTTTAAATACAGTTATTGGTGGAATTTTTTTTAATCCTCCTTCCATTAGCGCAATAGTATCGTTGATTTTAAGTTTATTGCTGTTGTTGATATCAGCATTGATATCAGCTTCAGAAGTTGCTTTTTTTTCGCTAAACCCTCAAATGATAAAAGAGATACGCGAGAGTGACAATGTTAAGGATAAGAAGATTATGCGATTGCTCAATTATCCTCAACGATTGCTTGCAACGATACTCATTGGTAATAATTTCGTGAATGTAGCTATCATTCTTTTGCTGACTTATTTTACTAATTCGGTCATTGATTTCGGTAATGCACACTTGGTCGGTTTTATTTTTCAGACTATTATTATAACTTTCCTGCTTTTGCTTTTTGGTGAGATTACACCCAAAGTTTACGCTACTCAGTTTGCAAAAAAAGTAGCAGATTTCACGGTTCCTCTTATCCTTGCACTTGAAAAAATATTCAGTCCTTTTGTGAATTTTCTTGTCAATTCAACCTCGGCTGTCAATTCAAGACTTGCAAAACATGGTCGTTCAAATATTTCGATGGAGGAATTGTCGCAAGCGCTTGAACTTACTACGAACAATAAAGATGAAGACACCGACATTCTCGAAGGAATTATAAAATTCGGAAATATTCAGGTGATAGATATTATGACTTCGCGGGTCGATATGGTTGATATTGATATTAAAACGAGTTATAAAAAATTGCTCGAAATTATCATAAAATCCGGATACTCACGTTTGCCTGTGTATTCCGGAACCCGCGACAATATCAAAGGTGTATTATACAGCAAAGATCTTTTGTCGCATCTCGATAAACCTGATACATTTCGTTGGCAAAGCCTTGTTCGCCAGGCATATTATGTTCCTGAAACAAAAAAGATTGATGACCTACTCATTGAATTTCAAATGAGTAAGGTGCATTTAGCAATTGTTGTAGATGAATATGGCGGAATATCCGGTTTAGTTACTCTTGAAGATATTCTTGAGGAAATTGTAGGAGATATAAGTGATGAGTATGATAATGAAGAACAACTCTTTACCAAGATTGATAATCATACTTTTGTTTTTGAAGCAAAAATTCAGCTGAACGATTTTTTCAAAATTGATGAAATTCGTGAAGAAGATTTCGTTAAAATAGCTGATGAAGTTGAAACATTAGCCGGTTTGATTCTAGAATTGAAAGGTGAAATGCCAGCGAAAGGCGAAAGAGTTGATCATGGGAGATATGTGTTCGAAGTAATGGCTGTGGACAGTCGCAGAATTAAAAATGTGAAATTGTATATTAAAGATGATTTTAAAGACGATGAGTAAATTTGAAGTACAAAGAACAAAGATTTCAGTCTTAAGTAAT
>CAYNHC010000031.1:7682-15823 GCA_964396705.1 uncultured Paludibacter sp. | reverse complement strand
TCGTAACTATTTGCTTGTAACTGCTTAATTATGCAAAACTATTTATTAAAAATATCTGTTTATTTATTCATCACGGGTTTATTAATTTCGTGTGGCGAAGTCAATATTCCTAAACCTTATGGATATTTCAGGGTAGATATGCCGGTACACGATTATCAACAAATCGACAGCTTGAGTTTGCCGTACAGTTTTGATTTGTCTAAATCTGCGGTTTTGCAACAACACGATGAACCGGGCGAAAATTACTGGATAGATATCCACTATCCGACATTGAATGCCAATATTTATTGTAGTTATAAATCAGTAAAAAATAATATCACGGGATTAACAGAGGATGCCCGCCGATATGTATATAAACATAGTATTAAAGCGGATGGAATAGGCGAAAAGGTTTTCAACAACGCTGATAATAAGGTGTATGGAATACTTTATGATATAAAAGGAAATACTGCATCGTCGGTTCAGTTTGTTGTTACGGATAGTGTAAAACATTTTTTCAGAGGAGCATTGTATTTCGATAATGTGCCCAATAAAGATTCAATTGCACCTATGGTTGAATTCATTCGTCAGGATATTGTGCGTTTAATGGAGAGTTTCGAGTGGAAGAAATAAAATTTCAAATATACACTGAAGATGGTTTAAGTATTTTGGTGAAACAAATGACTGAAACCGTGGATGATCTCATTGAAAAACTCAATAATTTTGATGCGTACAAATCAGACTTTTTAAAGCTAACTACTGAAAAGCGTAAACTAGAATTCCTGAATATTCGTGTCGGATTAAACACAATGCTTGGCAAAGATGTTGTAATTTTATATGATGAATTTGGAAAACCATATATTGAAGAGGGTCAATATAATATAAGTATCTCGCACAGTAAAAATCTTATTGCTCTTGCGGCTCACCCTAAAAAGTCTGTTGGAATTGATATTGAATATTATTCAGATAAAGTGCAAAGGATTTATAAGCGGTTTTTAAGTCAAACTGAACAGGAAGAGCTTTTTTGCGATAATGATATTGAAAAATTAATGTTGGCCTGGTCGGCAAAAGAGGCTTTGTACAAAATTATTGGTAGTGAGGCAGTTGATTTTGCACGGCAGCTTCGGATATTTCCTTTTTTGAAAAATGAATCGGGCGAAATCGAAGCCCTACATGTAACTTCACAAAAAAGATTTCGATTAAAATATTGCACTACGAGTGAGTATTTGTTTGTTTATTGTTTGGCATAAATTTAGAAACTATAAAAACATGAAAAATACTATTTTCCGTAAAATTTTACTTCAGCGTGAAATAAATAAAAAAATGCTGGCTGTACTGCTCGATCCCGATCAGTGCAAAGGAGCATTATTAGTAAATATTGTTTCAAAATTAAAATCTTTCACTCCCGATTTTATTTTTGTGGGAGGAAGCCACACAGTTTCTTCGACCGATACCTTAATTGAGTTTTTAAAAGAAGAAGTTGATACTGAAGTTGTTCAGTTTCCGGGCAATGCCTCTCAATTTTCGCCCAAGGCCGATGCCCTTTTATTTTTATCGTTAATATCGGGTCGCAATGCAGAGTTTCTTATCGGACAGCATGTTAACTCGGCTATGGCGGTTAAAAATTCGGGATTGGAAGTGATTCCTACCGCTTATGTTTTGGTTGATGGTGGGAAAAGCAGTTCGGTACAATACATAAGCAATACGCATCCAATTCCTCACGATAAAGTGGCAATAGCCGTTTCAACAGCTGTGGCAGGCGAATTATTAGGGATGAGACTTGCCTATCTCGAAGCCGGAAGCGGTGCGCACAATCCGGTTTCAGTTGAAATGATACAATCGGTAAGTGACAATTTATCTATCCCACTGATAGTAGGCGGTGGCATTAAAACCGAAGAAAACCTGAAAGCAGCCTTTGATGCAGGCGCCGATATTGTTGTTATCGGCAATGCCTTTGAATCAGAACCGGAAAAAATTGAACGGTTTGTTGAGTTTACGAAAGAATATAACAGGAAACTTAATGAAATCTAAAGCAAATTACTCTCAAAAATTTATTTTTAACTAAAACTTTATATTGTAACTCAATGTTGGTAAAAATGGGAACATGCTGAATTCCCAAAGTTTTACACCCCAATCGGAACTTGTGGTTCGGTATAAATGAGGATTACGCCGGTTATAAACGTTTATTATGCTGAAGTCAAAATTTCCAACCGCCTTTCTGAAATGCACTTTATAGCTTAATCCAACATCCAACCGATGATATGCTTTCTGTCTGAATTGGTTCAAACTTCCATATACAAGCACATGATTGCCATTTATATCTTCGTAGTAAGAGCGGGGAATATTATACGGCATTCCCGTTCCAAAAACCCAAATGGCGGATGCCGAAAGATTTTTTGAAATTTGTTGTTGGAAAAGGCATCCAAAATCGAACAGCCTGTCGTACTTGTAGGGATATTCAACGCCATCGTTCAAATCGTTAAACTGCCGTTTCGAGCTAGCTATCGAAAAACCTATCCAGCCGGTTGAGTTTCCCTGCTCTTTTCTCAAAAGCGCTTCAATTCCTTTCGCTTTCCCCTTCCCATTGGTAGCAAGCATTTTTCCCCAATCCGAATAATCAATTGTATAAGTAACACCCTCTTTCAGGTCGGCGAGGTTTTTCATTTCTTTGTAATAAGCCTCAATCGTAAATCTGTATTCCGAGTAATCGGGTGCAAATTCTAACGAGACAGTAGTTTGATTACTTGTTGACGGAGGAGCAATACGCATTGCAGGTATTCTGTAATCGGCAGGTACGCCCGCGCTTGTGTTTGAAAGCAGGTGAAATGGCTGCCAAATTCGGGAATATGAAATTTTTGCTGCAAATTCTTTCGTTATTTTTCGTGAAAGAATAAAGCGCGGCTGAAAATTATTGAAAATGGTGCTGTCTGTTTGCAAAAAATTCTCTCTTATGCCGGCATACAAACCGAAACCAAGAATATTATCAATGGTAATATCTCCGTAAATCGCGTGATCCAATGTGTTCGACTCAGGATAACCGAGATTGATATTTAAGGTTTTTAAATTATCGCCAGACTGATTAATTTCAGTCTGGCCAGGTTGAAAAGTGTGATAAACGAAGTTGTAACCAGCTTGCGATTTGATATTATTGTTAATGATAATGCTGTTTTTAAAATTTATGAAATTATCGGTGATAGTTGTTTTGAAATTGCTTTTGAAAGTGTCGGTAATTTTTTTGTCTAATCCATAAAAATCTATTTCGTTTTTTTCTCCATAATGATATCTTGTGTGTCCGGTCACAAGATTAATGTGAAATACAGGTGAGAAAACATGATTAAAACGTAGCGAAGCAGCTCTGTTTCCCCATGAGGTATTCAGGTCGGCTTTAAGCAAGCTTCTTGATTCTTCAAAGTCGTGTTTCATTACATCATCGCCTGTGTAAAAACTGAAGAATAACCGGCTTTGCGGTGAAAGAATATAATTCAGTTTCAGGTTTACATCGTACATGCTGAAATCAGCATTCATTTGGTACAATGATTTAAAAAGCGGTAAGGTGTTAATTCTGAACGATGCCAAATACGATGCCTTGTCTTTTATAATCGGACCTTCCGCAAATATTTTTGAAGTTATAATTCCAAAAGTAATACTTTGATGATGTTCATTCATGTTACCATCAATGGTTCGCACATCCACAACCGAAGATAATCTGCCGCCAAATTCAGCCGGAAATGCGCCGAGATACAGACTTGAGCTTTTAATAATATCGGCATTAAATGTTGAAGTTATGTTTCCCAAATGATTTACATGATAAAGTGGCATATCGTCAAGCAAAAAAAGATTTTGATCGGCGCTGCCACCTCTTACATACAAATTTGAATTACCATCGCCGGTATTACGAACTCCGGGTGTGAGTTGCAGATATTTCAATAAATCTTTTTCGCCAGCCAATGCGGGCATTGCTTCCAATTCTGTTTTATTAATCGAAAAAACCGATGCCACAGGATCGGTTGCCCTGCGAACGTTTGCTTTAACTTCTACTTCGGATAAGCCAAACTCCGAAGATGTAAGATACAGATTGATAAAAGCTTTATCGCAATCGGGTTTTAAAGAAAGTGTTTCAAAACCTAGATATGACGCTTCAAGTGTTGCGCTGTCGCAATTTACGGGAATCCAAAGCGTATATCTTCCCTGCGAACTTGTAGTTGTGCCTACTCCGCTCTTTTTCTCTACAACAGTTGCCCCAATAAGGAATTCTCCTGTTTTTTTATCGTAAACAGTTCCGCTAATCGCCTTTTTGACCTGAGCTGAAAAAGGAAATATGTTTATGGATAAAAGAAAAAATAATAGATAAATACGCATAAATTTAGTCTTTATCCACATTGGGTCTTCCTGCAACCCAAATTGTAGTGTCGGTTTTACAATATGAACCCATTATTCCCAAACCACCTTTTATATTACTGAAAACTTTTACCGGTTCAGGCATTCCGTACAGCAGATCTCCCTGTGCTGCATATTCTTGTGTGCAAAGTGTGGTTTTGTATTTAAAATATGAACGTGATACTGTTCTTAACTGTATTTTTATGTTATGATCGAATGTGGATATTATAGGTACGCCATTTGTAACAAAAGGTGCATCATATACAAAATTTATATTTACTATATCCTTAATTGAGTCAAGTCTGAAAAGTAGCGAAATTGGATTATTTGCCTCAAGCATAAAAACATCAGGATAATAGTCTTCGCGGGTTATTAGATAATCGTTCGATTTAATAGTAGTTTGATGATATTGATCGGGTTCAATAGTTTGTAGATGTTGTTTATATAAAACTAACTCGTAATAAACGACTTTGGGGCTTTGTACAGGTATAAAACTAAAACTACAGGAGTGTAAAAAATCTTTTTTAATCGGATTGTTTTTCAGTTGAACAATTTTTACTTTCTGGCTTGGAACGGTATCTGTAACTTCAACAATAGCAGTAGGATTTTTCGTTTCCACTCTTATTTTATATACACCTCCTTGCTTCGGTTTCAAATCATTCGAAATTAGATATAACTTTTCTTTATTAGTATAAGTTGAAAGCCTGAAAATAAGATTATTGTTAACATCAGTAATTGTTGCTGATATTATATCAGGAGTGGGTTTTATAGTTTTTGAAAATGCAATCTGATTTGAGCCTACAAGTACTTTTACCGAAGAATCCGGATTAAGAAAGGAACTGACAACTACTTGGGGAACATAATCTTTCGATAAATCAACTTCAACTGGATACATGTTGGAGTCGCAGGAGAAGATAAATAGAACAATAATTGCGAGAATAATGATTTTTATTTTCATTGACAATTTTGTTAAAAGCAATAATGGCTTTTTCAAGTCATTATTGCTTTATGTTAATATTACCAGTTTGGAACAGGTCCATCGACTTCTTTATTCCAATGATTCCAATGGTTATATGCAGAGTAACTTAGAACTCCTGTACATAGTTGGTATATATTATAGCCTGTATAGTTAAAACCATCTTTCCCGAATGAATTTACACTAAATAAATAACCTTGAGCGAAGTAATCCAAAACTAAATATTCACCTTGAGGCCAAGTCTTCCAAGCACAAAATAACCAGCATGATCGATAACCATATCTCACTCTTGTTGCAGGTATATCTAATCCGCCATCTCCAATATTTGTAACTTTTATTTTACCATAACAATAGTTCGCAGGAGAAGTGTATTCGTAATACGATGGAGTCGGATTGAAGGGAACTTTTTGAATGTCAGTTGCAATTATTTCTTTATTCTTTCGTTTTAAATCGAATTGCTGGATACCATCATTTACATCAATAATTTCAATTCTAATCTTCGGAATATTTGTAATATCATGATTCTCAAATTTTAGTTCTTGAATCTCATTTTCAGTTGTTGCATTTTTTGTTATGTTTTGATAATCAATTCTATCATCATTAACATTAACATTGGCTAAGAAGTATTCAGTTTTTGCTAAATGTGATTTTAGTGTTTCTTCTTTATCAGATGAAATTACAACTTTTACAAGTCTATTATTGTCGTCAAAAATTGAAATCGTATCAGTATATGAATAATTAACTGAAAAAAAATCATTTTCAACCTCTTCAGGTATAACGAAATTGTTTAAATCTTTTTCTAAACTGTTTTTGTCGCAAGATATAAAAGCAATATTTAAAATGATTATTGCAATAATTAATTGTAATTTATTTTTTTTCATTGTAATATTTTTTTGAATTTTCCCTACTCTCTCCAAGCTTTTCGGGTTAACGCTCTTTTTTTTACACAACCGCAAATATTTAAAAGTTATTTGCAGATATGCCAACCCTGTTAAACTATTGTTTAAAATGTTGGAGAACTATTCGAAAATAATTACCTTTGTTACCTCCTTTTCTAAATGGTTAGGGAGAGCTGGCGGAAGCCGGAAAGTGTTGTGCCAACAATCATGATTTCCGGCTCCGCTTTTTTTAGCTCAATATATTGTTTTTCTTTTCATTATTCTGTTATTATAAAAAACAATCTTTCTTAATTCTTCCGGTTTGGCGGCTGTGCAAACTATCTGCTGACAGACAAGTTCGCTACCATTTGCTTAAAATTCTTACCCGATAGACGTCAGCTTGAGTCCTTTGGCTTGTACTCAGTCGAACGCTATCTGGATAGTGCCTCGTTTTCGCTGTTTAGCCTTGCGTAAGGGTTTTTTTGCAATATTATAATCCTATACAGGGCAAGTCTCTGTATTAAAAAACTATAAGCTACAAATGCTTTATTAAAATGTAAATAATGTAATTCGCTGTTTTCAGATAAGAAGGATATAACTGTATTTATTATCCCTCGAAAACAAAAAAGTGGAGATTGTAAACAAAACAAGAAATTCTCAAAAAGTCAGGGAATAAGTAGTTAAATCACATCGTATAAAAGATCTTATCTGGAAGCTAATTTCTCATTAGTTTCTTAAAAAATTCGATACAAAAATATAATTTTAAGTTGAATGTAAAATCACCCCCCCCATTTATTAACATATATTAATATGTGCGCAATTCAATAACAAATAACCTTCAATCAATCAATAAACCCATTGCAAAAGTATGGGAGGAATGTTGGACAAAACCTAAACACATTGTAATTTTAAATTAAAATGATTTTATTTGGTAGTACGTTTAATAACAATTGTTTAAACTATTGTTATTAAACGTACTTATTTCATTTAGAAATACAACCAATTGAATTTCTTCTTTTCTTTTTTTTTAGTTGATTTCGGTTTTTTGCTGAATGTTAGTTGTCTATTAATATATAAAACAGTGTAGTACAAAAATTTATGTTCTATAATTTCAAATAAATATTACTCTATCGCAACTTATTCCTGTTAAAATGCGGACCGGCTACCCGAACAAAAAATACAAAGGAAAACAACGCGGCAAATCCTCCTGCCAAATAAGCTAATTGTAAACCTCCTGAGCTATCGGCTATCCAACCACCGGCTACAAGTCCGATACCAATACCAATGTCCCAGCTTGTCATGTAGGTAGAACTGGCTGTTGCACGGCGGTTATTGGGTGCCAGATTTACAAAAAGTGAATTGTATGCAGGGAAAATCAGTCCGTACCCAACACCCATCAACAACGAAACCATATAAAAAATGATGGATATTATTAAGTGATTTTCAAACAGTTTGATTGCGGAAAGTAAAATGAACGTAATTACACAAAGTGCTGTACCATAAGCGATCACAGGTGCTAATTTTCCTTTGTCCACCAATTTACCGCTTATTAATCGCGAGAAAGTGAGTCCAACTGCCATGAGCGAAAAAAACACACCAACTCCACTTAAAATACCAAGTTCTTTACCGTAAATGGCAATATATGTAACTACTATTCCGTAAGGTACGCCCATAAGTAAAAGGCTGAATCCTGCATTGAAGCCTTCGAAAAGGAAAAAACGGTCGAATGCCAATGGTTGTTTCAGATTTTTATCGGCCATATTCCGGGCTTTAATGGTTGAGGCAAATAAAAATCCGAGCGCACCGGTGCCGATAGCAGTATAAAAAATCACATCGAAATTGTAAATTTCGTGTAGAAATAATCCGGTCATTGGACCAACGGCCATTGCCAGATTATTGGCAACACCAAAATAACCCAACCCTTCGCCACG
>CAYNHC010000031.1:0-7582 GCA_964396705.1 uncultured Paludibacter sp. | reverse complement strand
TATTTCTCAATTAAATAAAGCGGAAATACCGGAACAAGCAGGTAAAATGCATAAAACAACAGGAAATTACCAATGCAGGCATTGATAAAACTCGATGTCCAGAGTTTGTCTTTTGGAGTTGGCAATTGGTTGATTGGTTAAATGTTTGATTGGTTTTCAACTTTTCCAAAGTTTTCAACTTTAGAAAAGTTAATAACTAAAAATTCATTTTGTTGTTGGTGTTTTCGAAATTCTGTCGAAAAAAGGATTTTTAGAAGAACAACTGATTGGAATGCCATAAATGGAACTGCAACCGGGCATCCAACCTAATTCCTGAACGACCCGACCCACCGAAAACATTACCCTACTATCGACCCGGTGATCGGCAGCTACCGAGCATGCTGAACCGATAGCAATTCCTACATCAACCGAATTCAAAGCGCATGGTACATCCGGAAAATCGTTTTTAGCTGCACAAGTATCAAAACCGCAATATCCGCAGTTCAGGCTATGTACCATTTGTTTAGTGCCAATTAAAACAATCGCTTCTGCATGAAGAATATTTTCGGCATCACGCAATACGAACTTTAATCCCGATTTTTGGCTGTATTCCAACATGGCTTTCGATAATGCTTCAATAGTTTCATCGGTGATTAAAGCCACTTCGATAATATCAAAACCTTTTCCTTTTGGCGCTGTACGTGCAGCCGTCATCATTTCGCCGGCTACTTGTAACAGGCGTTCGCGACGTGTATCTCTTTCGTTGATTAACATAGAATCATTTACAATTATTTCATTTACAATTTACGATTCGCCACATTTACTTTAAAACTCTTTAATTTTTGAAAGGATAAGGTCATCTAACAACCCATTCCCTGCCACTATTTCGCGTCCAAACAAGTAATTTTCACCACCTTTATAATCTGTTACTGTTCCTCCGGCTTCTTTTACAATGACTGCACCTGCTGCTACGTCCCAGGGTTTTAAGTCGTATTCCCAAAAAGCATCAAAGCGCCCACAAGCAACATAAACCATATCGGCTGCTGCTGAACCTAATCGCCGGACTCCACGGGCATTTTTCATGGTCCACTCCAAAAATTTCATATATGCATCCATTTTACTGAAATCGTTGTACGGAAAACCTGTGGCTAATAATGCATCGTGAATATCGCCACGGGTTGAAACATGAATCGGTTCGCCATTGAGGTACGCGCCACCATTTTTCCATGCGTAAAAACACTCATCGCGCCCCACTTCGTAAACTACTCCAACCACCAATTCGTCGCCATCGAGCAGACCAATACTAACACAATAAATTGGAACTCCCTGAATAAAATTGGTAGTACCATCCAAAGGATCAATTACCCAGTTGAAGCGCTCGCCTTTTTTATCAGATGTGCCTTCTTCGGCAATGAATCCCGATTCGGGAAGCAAATGCTGAAGTGCATCAATGATTCGTTTTTCCGATTCTTTATCGACATAACTTACCAAATCGTGTAAGCCTTTATTTTCTATTTTGGTGTCATCAAAATCTTTGCGTTCTTCAGCCATAATCTTACCTGTAGAGCGTGCTAAGTCGCACACAGTCAGGCAAAGTTCTTTGTATGTTGGAGTCATCATTTTCCTTATAAATATTTGAAATGCAAAGTTAGAGTTTTAAGCATGAACTGGCAATATTATCGGTAGTTAAATGTGTAATTTGTTCTAAACAGATTTATTTACTGAAAATTGAATATATTTTTCGACCAACGCTTACTTTTGTCGTATAATAAAAATGAAGAATGGAAAATGGAAAATGGAAAATGAAGAATGGAAAATGAAGAATGAAAAATGAAGAATGAAGAATGGAAAATGAAAAATGAAGAATGGAAAATGGAAAATATAACCGAAACACGAAACCTGAAACACGAAACGCAAAACGCAAAACTCAAGATCTAAATGGATAAATCAGTCTTGCATAATTTGATTGAATTAAGCAAACAAAATGATCAGAAATCATTCCGAAAAATTGTTGAAGAATATCAGTACATGATTTATTCGTTATCATTCCGATTGTTGTGCAATGAAGAGGAAGCAAAAGATATTGTTCAGGAAACATTTTTAAAGATTTGGCTCAATTTATCTAATTATAATCCTGATAAGAAATTCAGTACATGGATCTATACTATTGCAATAAATCTTTGTTTGGATAAATTGAAATCACCAAAGAAAATTATTTCTAATGAATTATCGGACATTATCAGTACTCACCTTATTTCTTCTGATTATGCTGATAAACAATTGTTGAACAGAGAATTAGGAGATTTGATTTTGATGATTACCAGTGGTCTGACGCCCAAGCAGAAACTTGTTTTTACATTAAATTGTCTGGAAGGACTTGAGGTTGGTGAAATAGTAGAAATAACCGGTTTGACATCCGAAAAAATTAAAAGTAATTTGTTTCTGGCAAAACAAAACATTCGTTATAAATTAGAAAAATATTGAATTATGGATTTCAATGATGAACAATTAGAACAGGTTTTATCTAATCTCAGGCGTCAAAAACCCGAATTGAATCAGGCAGAACTACTTACAGAAAATACATTGAGTAAAATAAGTAAAATATCGGTTCGTTCTTCCTATACCTTATTGTTTTGGGTGCGAGCTATCTCCGGTGCTGTTGCAGCATTCTTATTAACTTTATTGATTTATCAACATGCTGATAATAAATCAGTTGAAAGTACCTATTCATATAATTATAATGCGAAAAGAGAGTTAAGAATTAAATCAGACTGTATTCAGATGGATAAAAATAAAAAGATAAGTCTCGTAAAAACCTTTTCTTGTTATCAAAAACTGAATTCGCTGAAAAACAGACAGATGCAAATATTTTACCAACAATTTAATAACCAAAAACATGAAATCAACAATTAAAGTTATCCTCTTTATTTTATTGCTAATTACAGCAGCTTGTTCTGATTCTAACGATATGCTTACAGTTGTAAAATCGGATGGTTCTTGCTATCGCGAATTTACCAACGATGTTAATCTCAATTTTATTACCGGAGATTCTGTTGAAAGCAATAACCCTTTTCCTGTTGATATTGATTCAACCTGTCAGATTAAGTGGAAATACAGAGATTCAGAATGGTTTACTCAATATCCTGTGCGCAAGGCAATGATTGATTCCGTTGTTAAAAGTATCAACTCAAAAGACACTGTGAATCCAGATGTAAAAAAAACACCTGAAATGTGTAATGTAGTAATACGTAAGAATTATGCTTCGGTCAAGGAAATGGCAAGTCAATTTGAATTTAAGAAATCGCACGAATGGAGTAAAATGAAGGTGAATTATACACTTGAAAAGAAATTCAGGTGGTTTTACACTTACTATTGTTACAAGGAAACTTATCCGAAATTGGTGACGAACTTTGAGATTCCTATTGAGAATTATATGTCTAAAGACGAAGCACGATTCTGGTTTACAGGTCAACCGGATATTATGAAGGGAATGAATGGACTTGAAATCAGAGAATATGTGGGTAAAATTGAAGATAATTTTAATAAATGGTATGCGCAAAATATGTGGAATCAGGAATATAAATGTCTTGTATCAAATTACAGTCAAATCAAAAATAAACCTGTTGATATAGAAACACTTGAGTTATTACGTGATACTATTTTTAAAACTGTAAAAGATTATGAGAATATTGAAATGAAACATATTCTAAACAACTATTTCAAAACCAATGAATTTACAGTTTTGTGGAAAGGAGATGGCAGTCCTATGAAAAAATATGAAGATAGTTTGGATGAGCAGGGATTCATGACCTATTTTTCTGAGTCATTCAATTATAAAATTGTAATGCCCGGCAAAGTTAAACTACCAGAAAATGCTATACAACAAGGAGATACACTTGTTTGGACATTAAATGCTTATCGTATGGCATTAGACGATTATACAATTGAAGCACAATCTCGTAAAACAAACATTTGGGCATTTATACTTACAGGATTAATTCTGATTGTGGCTATTGGAAGTTTTATTTGGAAACCGAAGAAAATAAGCAGTTACAAGTAAAAAGGATACGAGTTGAAAGGTTGTTTTATGAATATAGCTTTATTAAAAAATAGAAGTATAAAAAGCAGAAAAAAAGTTAATGAGTAAAATTTTGAAAACATTTCAATTGATTTTGCGTTTAGCATTCAATACGAAAATTTAAATTTCGAATAAAACAACAAATAAATAATTAACAGTAACATTATCAACAAAGAATCATGAAAAAAAACATTTTTATCCTTGCAATGGTAGCTATATTTGCTTCTGCAAACGTAATGGCACAAACAGTTGAAACCAAAACAACTGAAACTAAAAAAGAATGCTGCAAAGGCGAGAAAAAAGATTGCACAAAAGCAGAAAAAAAGGATTGTGCTAAAGGTGAAAAGAAAGCATGTTGCGACAAAAAAGTAGAAACAAAAAAGAAATAATGCATTGAATGTATAACAGAAAAAGACCACATTCAGTGGTCTTTTTTATTATTTCTGAACATTGGTTTATTTATAAACAGTACACCGCATAAAAAGGTACAGATTTAATATTATTCTCGAGGCCAAAATTCTTTTTCGAAATCCGAATCGCATACTGACAATTGTATTTTTTCATAAACATATTCATGCTGACCGATTTAGTTCTACTTCCTTTTTTTACTTCAATAGGAATAACCTGTCCGCCCAACTGAAGAACAAAGTCAAGTTCAGCAGTATTATCGTTTTTCCAATAATATAAAGGGAGTTCATTAGCAATAAGTGCTTGAGAAACATAGTTTTCGCTTAAAGCACCGAGGAAGCCATTATCTTCTTCCATTTGCGAAAGTATTGTTTGCTGAGCCATACCCGATTTTGCTGTCAACATTCCCACATCACTCATATATAGCTTAAAATCAGATAAATCTGCATAAACTGAAATTGGCATAAAGCCATGTTCAACTTTCTGACATTTGTTCACAACTCCCGCAAAATTAAGCCACTCTATTGATTCACCGAAAATAGTAGCTGTACCGCCTCTTTGTACAAGTTTATATTGAAATTTCTTGTTTTCTTTTGCCAACTGAACCGGAATGGAATTATAACATGCTCTTATTTTTACACTTGTGGAAGCTGATGCATATTTTGCCATATCTGCAATGTATTCATTCTGAATTCGCCCCTGAATTTCTGAAGCAGTTACCAAACTTTTTGTTTCAATAAATTCTTTAACCGCTGCAGGCATTCCTCCTACTATAAGATATTGTTTATAATAATCTAATGCTTTATTGTGCAATGCTTCAGGAAATGCTGAATTATTCGTAAAATGATTTCTTATATCGTCACTTAACATTTCTTCGGTTAATGACCAAAGAAATTCTTCAAAATCCATTGGAAACATCTGTATTTCATCTACTTTACCCACAGGAAATGAGAAATTTTCTCTATTCACAGCAACTCCTAATAAACTTCCTGCACAAATAATATGAAACTCTGGCGCTTCCTCACAAAAAGCCTTGAGAGAAGTTAAAGCTCTGGGACAAGATTGAATTTCGTCCAAAACAACGAGTGTTTCTCCAGGAATAATGCGCTGACCGGCTGCGGTTTCGAGATATTGAATAATCCGTAATGGTTGTATATCAGTTTCAAAATAGGAATTTACTGCTATATTGGTCTCAAGATTAAAATAAACCATATTTTTATAATTCGTCTCTCCGAATTCTCTTATAATATATGTTTTACCTACCTGACGAGCTCCATTGACAATAAGTGGCATCCGTCCGGATTTGTTTTTCCACTTTCTCAAATGTAACAATGCTTTTCTTTTCATCTGATTATTGTTTGATTTCGATGCAAATATAATCAAAGTGTGGGAAAAAATCAGAATTTTCTGATTTTTTCCCACACTTTGATTAAAAATGTACTCCAAACCTTAAGCAGTATTATTTCTTTAACGCTTCAATTCCTTCCTTCAGCGAAGCAATTTTACTTTCGGCATCGGCTTTTTTCTTGCGTTCGGCTTCTACCACTTCCGGTTTGGCGTTTGCTACAAAGCGTTCGTTGCCCAGTTTTTTCATTACCGAATCAATAAAGCCTTCGAAGTAGATTATTTCAGCTTCCATCTTGGCAATTTCCTCTTCGACATTAATCAGATTTCCCATTGGAATAGAAAATTCGGTTGTGCCAACAAGGAATGAAATAGATCCGGCTGCTTTGTCGGTTACGTTTTCTATTGTTTCCAAGTTGCCTAGTTTAGCAACTACAGCGTTGAACTGAGTGAGACTGTCACTTTCAGTGACGGCCTCGCTAGGTATTATCTGTAAGCTCAAGCTTTCTTTGTTTGGAATATTTTTCTGCAAACGCACGGTACGAATTCCGGCAATAATTTCTTTTGCATATTCAAATTCCGTAATCAGTTTTTCGTCAACTTCGGTTGCTTTTGGTTGCAATACCACCATAATACTTTCACCGTCCTTACGCTCTTCCAAAGTTCCTCGGTGATAAACGGCATAAACGGATGCAATACTTTCAACAACGAATCGAAGAAACCAAGGGTAGCTTCGTAGGTGGTACGGTCGATAGGTTGTTGGTAAGCAGGTTTTGCCATTTCCAGATACCATGATGAAAATTCATCCCAGAACAGTTTATAAACTGCCATCAGTGCTTCCGACAAACGGTATTTTGAGAATAAATCTTCAATTTCGAGCAATGTTTTGTTCATCTGTGCATCGAACCATTTCACCGCCATACGAGACGATTCCGGTTGCTCTATATCTGCCACTTCCCAACCTTGTACTAGACGGAAAGCATTCCAGATTTTATTATTGAAATTACGGCCTTGTTCGCAAAGGCTGTCGTCGTAAGGTAAATCATTACCTGCCGGCGAAGTCAGCAACATACCAAGTCGCACTGCATCTGCTCCGTAATGTGCAATCAAATCCAACGGATCGGGCGAGTTACCCAACGATTTTGACATTTTACGACCCAGTTTATCACGAACGATACCGGTCAAATATACATTTTTGAAAGGCATTTCACCTTTATATTCGTATCCGGCAATTATCATACGTGCTACCCAAAAGAACAAAATTTCAGGAGCTGTGACCAAATCATTGGTTGGATAGTAGTATTTGATTTCCTCATTCTCGGGATTATTGATGCCATCGAACACCGAAATTGGCCACAACCACGACGAGAACCATGTATCCAGACAATCTTCGTCCTGACGTAGGTCATCAATAGAAAGTGGATAGTTTACAGTTGCCAACGCTTTTTGGTAAGCTTCTTCTTTTGATAATGCCACCACGAAACCACCCTGAGGCAGAAAATACGCAGGAATGCGGTGTCCCCACCAAAGTTGACGCGAAATACACCAGTCTTTCACGTTTTCCATCCAGTGACGATACGTATTTTTAAACTTGGCCGGATAAAGCTGAATATCGTCGCTCATCACCGCTTCCAAAGCCGGTTTGGCCAACTCTTCCATCTTCATAAACCATTGCATCGAAAGCTTTGGTTCAATAACAGCGTCGGTACGTTCAGAGCAGCCCACTTTATTGGTATATGGCTCCACTTTTTCAAGTAAACCGGCCGCTTCGAG
>CAYNHC010000030.1:18265-21134 GCA_964396705.1 uncultured Paludibacter sp. | reverse complement strand
ATAATCGAATAGTTGTTTTCGCTCCTGATTGTTTTGCGCAAAAATCGAAAAAGAGCAAACAAATAGCAGGCAAAACAATGCCCCGGTTTTAAAAAAAGTAATTTTCATCTTTATATAGTATTGTTTATCAGTTCTTGCTTACTCAACTATTGCATACGCAAAACATTGACATTAAAAGCATTAGAAGTTATTATGAGATTTTTAACAGTACTACCTTGTCCCCCACAAAAACTACTACTCAATTTTTCCTCTCCATTTGGAAAAGTGTGGTTGAAAGCGGTAGAAGGATTAGGGGATAGGTCGAATGTAAAAAGTGATGATTAATAACTATCCTTCAATTCTCATTGTACAATAAGCTTTTGGGTGAAACTCATCCCTTCTGATGTAGCCTTCACAATGTAAATACCATTCTTCAGGTCGGAATTTATATCTAATCTTCCGTTATTGTCAAATACTTTTTCGAATAGCAATCTGCCCTGATTATCAAAGATACCAACATTTATTCTATGTGAAGTTGCCGGAAGCTTTATCGCAAATTTACCATTCAGAGCCGGATTGGGATAAATAACCATTTCATTTACGACACTTTCGGATTCTACCGCATTAGTGCTAGCAAGATCCCAGTAAATCAAACCTCGCCCTAAGTTGCCACACATATATACTCTTCCGAAAACATTCATATCTGCAAATACAAAATTTGTTCCACCGAACTGGTGGGCGTCATCGTTGACACGAGTCCAGCTTGCTCCTTTGTCTGTAGATCTGAACATTCCTCTCACACCTCCTACCGTTCCCCAGATAAAAACTGTAGGATAAGTCGCAGAAACATCCGCTTTTCCAATAGCTACCGCGCCGCAATTAGTAACGTTTGTTATTTTCGTGTAAGTCGCTCCATGATCGGTGGAGTATTTTAACCCGTTTCCGATCAGAGGCACCCATATATGTCCTTCATATCCGGGTACAGTGCGGATAAATGATGGCATCCAAGGAGCCGATGATGCCCCTGAATTACCACCAACTGAAAAGCTAACTCCTTTATTGGTGCTCACAAGCATCTGTCCGCTGGACAGATTATGGATATAAAAGTAATTGCTGTTTACCCTATCGGATACCGGAAATGCATTCGAAATCGTAACTCCTCCTACATTGGTCCAACTTTGTCCATTGTTAGTGGTATATCTGGTAACAGAAGAGTCTCTGGCACAATGAAGTATAGTTCCTCCATCTGCACTGATAGCAGCACTTCCTGCCCCGCCTTTAGTAATGGGGCATGCTGTCCATGTAGAGCCCTGATTGGTGGAATAGTAAACTTTTGTACTGCCAACTCTCACTACTTTGCTGGTATTGGCTGCTGCATAATCCACACTCCAGTTTGACCCGTCGGCTGGCTGATGAGTTTGTGTCGGATAGGTGATCAAGTCGTTGTGTACAAAACCTGTAATGTCACCGAAAACAGAAATAAACGGACCGCCCGGGATACTTACCCCACCTGTTACGCCTGTTTCTTCCAGTCCTCTCACATCAAATTTCCAGCTTGGGTTGGTTGCATCAATATTGGAACAGGTATAAACGCCGTTTCCGGAAACTGCTCGTACCTCCGCTGTGTTGCCAGGAGTAAATTCTATTGAGCCTGCCCAGTGCAACATCCCACTTGCCCATCCTATGCCGTCGTTATTATACTTGCTGCTCGACCCATTCTTGAGTGTCCAGCTTGTTCCTCCATTTGTAGATAAGTACACAAAATCCCCCCAGGTAGTTCCATACTGGTTATTGTTGTACTTATTGATGCTTGATACTACTACCCTGTTGGCATTGGAAGGATCAACACTTACCCCTCCATAGGAATAATTGTTGTTGTTTGGCGTTACATTTGTCCAAGTGCCTGTAGAAGTGTCGAGCTTGTAAACTCTGCCTGAACCACAATTCCATGGGCCATCTGCATCGGCCGAAACAACAAACATGGTGTTACCTACGAGTGCTGCCCTGTGAGGCATAAAAGTGGTAATAGGAGAAATGTCAGTAAATGTTGCTCCGCCATCAGTACTTTTGTAAATATTCGCACCATCAATGCGGGAAACACCGATGTACATGGTTTGCGTTGCTCCACTTACTACGCTGCTCGAAGGATCGTAAACTACAAAGCAAATCCCATTGTCGTTTGAAGTCGTAGTCACGCCGTTCCATGCAAGACTCCATGTGGTGCCTCCGTTGGTGCTTTTCCACAATCCGTTCCGTCTGGTTCCGCAGAACAGGTTGTTACTGTTGTGAGGATCTACCGCGAGGCGTTCTCCAGTCGAGCGTCCCATCCCATTTCCATGCGCCTTAAATTTAGTAGTTACATCAATAATCGTAAAGCTATTTCCTTTGTCGGTAGATTTTAAAATTGCAGTTTTCCCGTTATCAAAATAATCCATACCGCAAAGCAAGTAGATGTTATTTGCATTTTGCGGGTCGATTGCCATAGCTTCCACTCCTGAAAAACCTTTTTGAGCCTCCGGCACCCAATCCATTAACTCTACCCACTTACTGTTTGCCACATCCCAGCGGTAAGCACCTCCAACATCGGTACGACAATAAATATCACCCGATGTCTGATGAGTAATGACTCCTGTTACAAAACCACCTCCGCCAATAGGAGTAATATTGCAAGAATATTGAGCATAAGATTCAATAGCTGATATGAGGCTAACACATATCAATATTAACGCCGCTATAAATCGAGGCCGTTGATAAAAATATCTGAAATTCCAAGTTTGTGTTTTCATAAATATTGATTTTATTTGAAAAGTTTTTTAATTGTAGATTTAGAAAATTATCTCTTTGTATTCAGCCTAATCACTGTCAGCGAATTACCAGGGAAAGTTCGCTT
>CAYNHC010000030.1:0-18165 GCA_964396705.1 uncultured Paludibacter sp. | reverse complement strand
TTCACCTTTCGTTTCTACACTAGCCATGCCCATTTCCAAGCGCGTAACAGAATTGTTCCAACCACCAACTTCGAAACGATTACGTTCATTAGTCTTCCTATTGTGGAAGAATATTTGGAATCCGTTCTCTCCCGAAATTTTACGAGCTTTCAGAGTAATCGTGTAGTCTTTCCACGTTGAGTCTCCCATAAGAATACTCACCCCTGATTCTATTGCCGATTGTTTGAGCACTCCGTCTTTTACACTCCATTGACCTTTTCCTGTTTGTCGTAAAGTAGTATCGAGTTTTGCAAAATCGGGTTTAAGCAGAGTTTTTCCGTTAGAAGCCTTAACCACCACATCTTTAAATTCAGCCGAAGTCATCCATGTTCCAAAACCGATACACCCCATGCTTGGTGCTGTTTCTATTACCGGATTATTTTCTACTGAGAATGGCAATACATTAGTACCCGAATTATTGGAAAACATTTCCTGCACATAATAGCTTGGCAAGCCAAACCATCGGTGGCTGTCGAAATTAATTAGGTTTACAGGCCAGGCTTTGTGATTTGAATTACACAACAATGGAGCATAAGCGCTCATTACAACTACGTCTGAGTTGCGCTCCATTCCGGTCATCCAGGCTGCTTCGCCAATTGCACCCCGAAGGTTACCGTTTCCTGTGCCGGAAGTAACCGCATATTCGCCAACGAAGATTTTTGCACCGTTACGGTCGTAATTATCGTATTTATTTGAATTCCAGATAAACCAATCGGGGTTGTTGTAGTAATGTTCATCAATCAATTCAGGCTTCGGCTCTTTGGGATGTCCACCGTCCCATTCATTCGCAATGAGTTTCATGTACGGATATTTGTCCATAATGGCTTTTACAAACAATGGCCAGCGTTCGTTATAAGAAGTTCCACCATTTTCGTTTCCTATTTCCATATATTTCAGGTTGAATGGCTCAGGATGTCCATTCTTTGCTCTTATCCCGCCCCAAACCGAAGTTACAGGTCCGTTGGCATATTCAATTGCATCAAGGGCATCCTGCACCCATTGCCCCATTTGGTCAAGCGGAACTACTTCGCTGTGCGACATACCCACGTTGATGCAGTAAAGAGGTTCAGCTCCCAAATCCTCTGCCAGTTGAAGGTATTCGTGGAAACCAAGACCATTAGTAGCGTTGTAGCCCCAAAAATTCCAAAGTGGAGTGCGTGTATCTATGTTTCCAATGGTTTTTTTCCATTGATTCATTTGTTTCATTTCATTACCTTCTACCCAGCATCCGCCCGGAAAACGAAAAAGTTTGGGGTGAATAGCATCAAGTGCTTCGGAAAGGTCGGTGCGCAAGCCATGATTTTTCCATGTTTTATCAGGGAGCAGTGAAATCATGTCCAGAAATAATTTTCCATTGCCTTCGCCTGATATTTCCAGACTTGCTTTGGGATCGCCAATGCTTATTTTTAGATTTGCAGTATAATACGCCCAGTCTCCGGTAATTCCTTTTATTTCAGCAGCGGATATTTCATTGCCTTTCGCATCCAGAATTTTTATTTTCAGAGGTGAGGAAAAACCATCAATGGCACGCGCGGCCAACTTCAACGTATAGTTTTCGCCCGACATCATGTTCATGCCCCAGTAACCTGAGTTCTCCAGTTTAAAGGCACCTGAAGCTGAGATTAGCAATGATTTACGATTTAATGGATTTAATGGTAAAACCTGCGGTTTAGCATAGATATCAGCATTGCTTATCTTGGCTACACTTTTGCTGTCGGGACTAATAAACGTCCAGCTTTGAAGTGTTTCAGCATCTTCAAACGAACGGTTTCTTACCATTTCGGGATACAATCCACCATCGGATGATAAATTAATATCTTCGAAGAAAACGCCGAACAATACGGGTGAAATTGCATGACCCGGTTTGTTTACATCAACCGTGATTTTGGTTTGTGCCTGAACGGCATTATTCAATATTAATAGTAATAGAATTAACTTGGAAATAAAGATTTGTTTTCGGTTCATTTTTTATGTTTTTCTTAATTTGACTCGTTGTATTCCAATACATAACTTAAGCAGGTTGAGAAATTGTCTTGCCGGAATACATCAACATCAATGCTATTTATTACTGTTTAATGATTTTATATGTTTGAGTACGTTTCGCATCACGCACGCTTACTAAATATACCCCTTTTGCAAAGTCTTCACCAAAATCAATGCTTTCATTGGCATAAATATCGGTTTCAATTTGTTTTATAAGCATGCATTGCAGATTGTAAACGCTTATATTTTTGATGTTTGCAGCATTTGAACGGAGCGTTACTCTATCAATAAACGGATTAGGACAAATTATTGAATTTCTAACATCATAATTTTCAATAAGTCCTGTTTCTTTTTTTATGCCCATCCATGGTATTCCCATGCCTGCCGTACTTTTAAATACTCTTCCATATACATTTTTATCGGCTTCAATATTGCCTGCATTAGCCAAATGACCCCATTCATGTTCATCGTCATTGGCTCTAATCCATGTTTGACCCTTATCTATTGAACGATACATTCCCTCCGGAGATGATCCTAATGCTTTTCCCCAAATATAAACCGTCGGATAATCATTTCCTAGTGACTCTTTTCCGAGCGAAAATGCGGCACAGGAGTAATTTGAGCAAGTTGTAAAAGTTTTTCCCTCATCTGTGCTGTATCTCACTTTACCGTTATTGTTAATCCATACATGTCCGGCTTTTCCGGGTATTGTTTTCAGCACGCTCGAACCTCCGGTTGAGCCAACCAACGAAATTATATTAAACGTTTGAGCTCCATCGTCGCTGCGGTAAATTCTACCTGTTGAGGTATTATGTAAATAAAATTTCAAAGGATTAACTCCATCGGGTACCGGAACGGTATTTGTTGGCATAATGGCTGTTTTATTCCAGGTTACTCCTTTATTGTCAGTCCAATACAACACATTTCCTGTTGCAGAACTGTATGCCTGCCAAAGAATTATGTTTCCATCGGCAGAGATAGACGTTTTCCCACCTGAAATATCAACCGGCAACGGAGGTAATTCAGTCCAGGTTTGTCCATTGTTTTCGCTTAAAACAACTACATTATACTTCACCGTTGCAGCATTCACAGTTTTTTCTTTATTTACCGACCTTACAATTGTACCGGTATTTTGCGTAGCATAAGCCATGCTTACCGACTGTGTAATATTAGTTCCCGGATACTGGTCGATATCAGTGTGAACAAATCCGTTCACATCGCCAATCGTAGTGATAAGTGGACCGTTAGGTATGCTGAGCATTCCGGGATTGATTGCCACAGTTTCCTCCAATCCATGCGAAACTACTTTCCATATCGGTTTTGTTGCCATAATGTTATCAGTCATGAATATGCCGTTTCCGGATACTGCATAAACAACCCCCGGTTTAGTGTTGCTCATGGTAACACAACCAACCCAGTGCATCGAGTGGTTTTGCATCCAATCAATACCGTTTGTAACCATTGTGCTACCTGTACTTGAATTTTTACGCACCCACGAACCGGTTGAACCTCCGGTTGCACTGAAATAAATTTCATCGCCCCAACCCCAGGGTTGTTGCGAAGCCCAGAAATTATAGGTGGAGCAGGTTATTTTCTGCGGATCATTTGTAATTAAACTAATTCCACTGTATCCTCTATTGGTTGCAGGCGTAATATTTGTCCATTGTTTAGAAGTCAGGTTGTATTTGTAAACCCCACCATAACCATCTGTAGAAGCGCCATTGGCATACGTTACGAATAAATTTTTATCGTTAGGTGATAACGCACAACGCTGAGGTTTAGCCTTGCTAAATCCTCCAATTGAGGTCCATGTAGCGCCAAAATCTTCGCTTATAAAAAGGTTATTCCCTGTTTTATGACTACCCACAATGATAGTTGAGCATCCATCTGGCGTTGCAGACTCAGCAATAAACTGCACAAAACTGAATGAAGCGGTAGTGCCTATACTATCAGGAAAAGTAGTAACTTTATTCCATGTTTTGCCTGCATCGGCACTTTTAAACAAACCATTTGAATAGCGCGTACCGAAATAAAGAACATTTCCATTAGCAGGGTCAATGGCTAAGGTTTCTCCTTTTTGCCTATCTGAACCGTTTCCATGTGCCTTAAACTTAGCTGTGGTTTCATAAACTTCCCATGTTACTCCATAGTCGAATGAGTGCAGCAAAGCACTTTTTCCACCATTCCAATAGTCGGTTCCGGCCATGGCAAAAAGTCTGTTCGGAGCCTTGGGGTCAACAACAAAAGCCTCGGTTCCCATGTATGTAGTTTCATCGGGCGACAGCCATGCAAAAAGCGGTGTCCAGTCTTTCGTGTCTTCTGTCCATTTGTAAATACCACCTACATCGCTTTTTGCATAGAATACATTTTCTTCACCTGCGCTTTCGATGACAGAGCAAACATAGCCTCCACCACCAATTTTCACATAACCGTATGTTTTTTCTTGGGCAGTATTTTTTTGGGACAGAAAAGAAGTGATAATTAAAAGCAGCGTTATTCTTCTAATGAGATTTGACATATAAATTTTTTTATGGGATTGTTTTTGTTTTTTATGAATTGTTGTATTCTTTGTCTTTGGGTTTAATGATTAAGCGAACTCCCTGTACAAAAAACTCAGTATTCCACTCAATAAAGCTAATTCGATAAAGTTATTTTAAATACTAAAGCTATATCGTTGGGACATGCTTTGGGTTTGCTAATGGTCAGCACATCGCTGCCCTGCTTCCACGATAGTTTTTCTTTGCTACCAAGCAACTCAATTTTTTTAATTTTGGCATTGCTAATATTTTTACCAAGTGATTTCAAAAATATATCACCTGTTGGAATGTTCATAGTTGTAGCGTAGAGAATATTTCCCTTCTGGTTGTAGCGAATGTCTTTTTCGGTATATGCCACTTTCCCTTCATTAAAACCTGCGCCATTTAAGGTATTCACAGCATCAACAGATGGTCCTTCACCATAAACTTTCCATGGGCGGGTGTCGAAAATACTCTCTTTGTTAATTTTCATCCATTTTGATATTCCTTCCAATATTGCCACTTCTTTATCATCTATAGATCCATCTCCCCGTACAGGAATATTAAGCAGTAGGTTTCCGTTTTTGCTAACAATATCAATAAGCGTATAAATTACATTGGCTGTAGAACGGTAATAATTATGTGTGTAGCGACCACGGTTGTAATGCCAATCGCCAATACAGGTGCAGGTTTGCCATGCAAGGTCTTGTCCTTTATCCGGTGCACCACGTTCTACATCCCAAACCATACATTTTTTTTGCTCAGGGGTGAGAATTTTGCCAAACAATACGGCTTCGAGTTTACCTTTGTGACGTGCCATATTGCTATTATAATAATGAGCAGCCAACTTCAATCCTGCATCGCTTGTAGGATAAAGAGGAAGGGTTGTATCATCAAAATAAATTAAATCCGGATTGTATTTGTTAATCAAATCCATTGTGCGGTTATAAAAATTATCGCAATATTCCTGCGAAGGAGGAGTAACAACACCTTCCTTCCACTCCCAATTCCATCCTGAACTCTTCACGTGATTTTGCACATAAAGCTTTTGTGGGTCTAATCCTTCCCACCATGTACCTTTTCCATCAGCTTTTGTTAATTTAGCATCGTAATGAACTCCTTTGTAGTGTCCTGCGGTATCTGCTCCTTGTGCAGTTTCGTAAAATGTCCAAGCATGGGTAGAATGTACACTGATGCCAAAGGGAAGTTTGTATTTTTTAGCTGCATTTGCCCAACCGGTCATAATGTCTTTTTTTGGTCCGACACGCACCGAGTTCCATTCCTGATATTTACTATCCCACAAATCCAGATTATCATGATGGTTTGCCATCGCAAAAAAGTATTGTGCTCCTGTTTCTTTATACAACTTCACTAATTGCTCAGGATTCCAGTTCTCAGCTTTCCAATCATTAATTACTTCTTTAAAACCTGCTACCGATGGATGTCCATAGTGCTGAACATGCCACTTATAATAATCAGAACCCTCAGCATACATCCCTCTTGCATACCAATCGCCTTGTTCGGCCTGACATTGCGGTCCCCAATGCGCCCAAATACCGAATTTGGCATTGCGAAACCAATCGGGAACTTTGTATTGGCTGAGCGATTCCCATGTTGGTTCAAACTTGCCTGAAGCAATCGGTTCTTTGTCGGTGTTAATTACCACCATTTTGTTGCCCTGAGCTAACATATTCAATGATAGCAAAGCAAAAGCAATACTTAAAATTCTTGTTTTCATGTTTTTTCTTGGATAGTCTTATTTTACTTTTTTATTTATTAGAATTTCTTTTATGAATAGATAAACTCTATATTCCATATTTGAATTATCAGGATAAAACATGGATATTTTCATTCACTTGCTTCGCGGTTCTAATTCGGATGCTTGGATCAAGCCGTTATAAAGGTTTGGCGTTCCAGACGACCAAAGTTTATATGTTTTTAATTGCTCTTATTTAGTAAACTTTAGCTTGTTTGAAAGCTGCAATCATATAATTGGACGTTTTGGTATTTACACAGCAATCGTATGGTAGTGTAACGCATTTTTAATTAATTATCATCGCTGAGATTGTTATTTTGAAATATTTTCCACTATGAAATTTTTAAGATAGTTTCGATGTCAGAGAAGATTTGTTTGGTTAATTTTAGTCACTTTTTTACGTTAGTAAAATACTCCCGCATCACGTACCATGCCTTCTTTTTCTCTCCTTTTTCCGAAATCAGACCTTTTCGGTTATACCCGTTCTGCAAAGGGTGCATACGCCCAATAGACCGGTAATCGAACAGAAGCCACGGACAAACTCCGCTAAGATTGGGTATATTTTTGAACATTTTAATCTGGTCGGTATATATTTTCTCCTGATACTCTTCCGTCCAGGAAGCAGCTTCGTCGGTTGGTCCGTGTTTGCTGCCGTAGAGCGCTTCACCTCCAAACTCAGAAACAAATACGGGTTTATCCGGAAATGCCGTTTCCCATTTTGTCTCGGTTGGATTGCCTTGCCAAGGAACATACCAGCCAATATATTCATTCAGTGCAATAATGTCGGAATATCTGTAAAGCGTATCCCAAACGCTGAACGTATTATTATTGTAACCCTGATCGTTTATCACATGTGTTATCAAGCGGGTAGAATCTAGCGCCTTGCATTTACTTGTCAAACTGACAAGTTCTTCTGTGCGTTTTGGCGTTCCTGGGTACGTCTCGTTAGAAAGACTCCAGACAACAACCGCACAGCGATTTATGTCCCTTCGAACCATCTCTTTCAGCATCGTTTCCAATTTTAATGGCACTGCACTGTCGGCGAACTCAATATGCTGATAAACCGGAAGTTCACTCCATACCATCAATCCCATTTTCTCGGCTTGCTTCACCATATATTCGTTGTGAGGATAATGTGCCAGCCGCACTAAGTTGCAACCAAGCTCTTTCGCCTGATCCAACAGCAGCACTGCATCGTCCTGCGAAATAGCCCGTGCTCTTTTATACGGGTTTTCCTCATGAATATTCACTGCTTTGATAAAAATCGGTTTGCCGTTCAGTACAATTTTGCTGCCCTTAACCTCAATATTTCTAAATCCGATCTCATCTTCAATGGTATCTGTCTCACATTCTACAACCACTTTGTAAAGCTTTGGGCTATCGGGCGACCAAAGCTTGAATGGCGACGAAAAATTCAGTTTTGCCACACCGCTATTATCCGATTTGGTCGAATATTTCAACCCTAGCTCAGGAATCCGGACCTTAATGCGTTGCTGCTTGCCTTCTCCGTTGAGTTTTAGCCATCCCAGCACCTCTTTGGAGCTTCCTTTGCGGAGTTGGATGTGATAATCTTCGATGTATGTTGCACCTGTTTCAACCAGATGCACATCGCGGGTTATACCGCCATAATTGAACCAATCGTATCCTATTCCGGGAAGTCCGTTTTTCAGACGTTTGTTGTCAACCTTAACGATCAGAGAATTTGCTCCCTCTTGTACATTCGTTGTAATTTCGAATTGGAACGGCGTGAAACCGCCTTCGTGTACACCAATCTTTTCACCGTTCAGATACACATCGGTCAAATAATTCACCGCTCCGAAATGGACAAAGAGACGTTTGCCAGGCTTTACAGTATAGCGAAATTCTTTTTTATACCAGACAGTACCCTCCAGATAAGTCAGTTCGGGCATCTGGGAGTTAAAGTCACCGGGTACTTCTAATCGCGGGCCGCCTTCGAACGAATACTCGAAAAAATCAGTTTTCAACGTAGGCTTTTTCTCCAACCATACCTGTCGCCACTCACCGCCACTAAGCGGATCAAGAATCACGTTCCAGTTGCCATTCAGGCTTGTGGCGTTTCTCGACTGAATGTTTATCATTGCTGTTTGGCTTGAGACAGCATTTGCACCGAGTGCCAAGAAAAGAACCAATCTTATTCTTTTTGCAATATTTGCTTTGAAATTTCTCATATATCAGATTTACTTGTTTTTTTCAAAAAAAAGAAAATTGTTTGAACACAAAACAGAGTTCAAGCTTTCATCCAAATTATTATACAAAAAAACAAAATTAATTCCTAAATCAGAGGTCTTTATGTATCACAAATACTACCTTAATGTTACATGGAATGAATTTATGTGCACTCAGCAAATCTATGATGCACGCATGATGTCAGCAATATAAAACAGAAGTTGAAAACCCCTACTAAAAGGAGCTTTCAACACTTCTGCATTATTCTTCAATTTTAAAAAATAAGCTACTCTTTCGCAAATAAGTGAATTGATTTTTTGACTGAATTTACAGGTTATAACTGTCCATCTCCTCAGTCGAATCTTCTTTTCTTTATTGCTAAATCCTTTTATTTAACAATCACTTTCGAACAATTATCTTGATCATTTTTCGATAATTTTACTACATAAATACCTGGTTTGTGAGTAGTTACAATTGTGCGGTTAGAAGTTGTAAGGCCGGCATTAATTTTTTGTCCAACCGAATTGTAAACAGCATAGTTGGAGTCTTCCGGGCTGATAATAATTATCTGATTATTTACATTCACAAACACTTGAGCATTGAGGTTATTTGTTTCTCTCACGCCCGTAGTTGCTTTGGGTGTCTTGAATATTAAACTAAAACGCCCTGTGTTTGGTACGGTTATATATGAGTTGAAATTATAGGCAACACCTTCAGTAAGTTCAATTTCCTTTTTTAGCAAATTATCCTTTAGAATAATATGTAAACCACTTTCTAAATTTTTAAGCTGGGTAGCAGCTAAGGTAAAATCGTTGGATGTGGCAGTTCCAAAACCAAGCGGAATTTCGAAGTTTTCGGGTATGGTTTTCATTCCATTTATTACCAATTTTTCTGTACCGGAAGTTGTGTAAATTTCCGGTATGTTAACATTATTGATAAACCACTTAGGGGAATCATAAGTGTCAAAACCATTATTTGCATTTGGGTTGAAATAAATTACCGTTTCATCTGAATTCACTCCATTTGAAACCTGAAGACAAACTATTTGATTTTCAACATTCTTATTTGCCGGTGCTTTTAATAAGTTGGTTGACCCATTTCCGTGCGAACGCATGGAATTGTTAACTTCAAGTGTACTTCCGTCAACCGTAGTTCTGACCCAAAATGCTTGCATGGGTGGTATATATCCCGAAGTAGATAATGGAACACCTAAATCTCCAGAGGCATTATAAGTCTGGAACGAATAAGTTCCGGCTGATTTTGTTCTATGCCAGATAGTTGTCATACAGTTGGCCGATGTCGCTAAAGATTCTGTCCACATTAAATAGGAAGGATAGGGGTTTCCAACCAAATTAAATCCTGCATAGGTTGCGCCTCCTTTTTTGGAAAGAATAATAGATTTTAATCCGCTGTTCAGATTTCCAGTGAAACTCAGCGTGCCTGTACCCGCAGAACCTGCTGTAGAGACATATCCTTTCATTGGATTAAGTGTTCCGCTTACTGTTGGCCAACCACCCGTTTCTTCATTGTATTCAATTACACTTGCTCCGGTATTCAAATTTCCATTGGTAGCCGAAGCTATGGGACTGCTTACATACCAGTTGCGGTCGGTTGCAGATAAATATTGCTGTACAGTGGCCGATAAGACGGGTGGGGTAGTGTTGTTATCTACAAAAGTAGCTGTACCAGTTGCATCGCTCTGAAGTAACAAGTTCGATGCTGTCAATGTTTTAGTGTTATTCAAGGTAAGTTTCGCTGTAGGATTTACAGTAATAGTTTTATAAGTTGCATTCTGATTTAAAACAAGAGTTCCACCTGAAATTGTCACATCGTGAGTTGATTCCGGAATAAAACCTCCCAACCAGTTGGTTGATACAGTAGGATCAGTACTTGTTCCACCTGTAAATTGATAATGAATTTTTCCAAGAATTTTCACATTATCATAGTAAACTGTGGTAGATGACAAATGGGAAAGCCTGATGCTAATTGTACTAACATTACTGATTGGATTGCCAGCAGCATCTTTCAAAAGATAAACCTGATTCGTCATAGACGACCATGTTGTAATAGCTGAAGTAGCCACATTCACCCAATCGCCATCACCCACCTTGACATCCACAATTGGAGATGCACTTGCACTAAATGCCATATCAGCAGAAAGTCTTAAGCTGTCAAAACCGGCAACATTGATATTAGGAAAAATTATTTCGGCATCAGTTGTTCCTACTTTCAAAACATGACCTGAATCTCCCCACCACTGATCTAAATTAATATTTGCATCACCAGTAGTTTGCAAGTTTACACCGCCAAACCAGCTACCAGTGTTGGTACTTGGCGCACCCGACCATGAGGCATAAGGACTCCAAGATGCTGAGAATTTTTCGGCATATAGTGTTAGAGTTGTAGATTTTTTAAAGTTAAGATTATCAATATAGACAATATTTTCCGATGGAGTAATACTTGGATTTTTATCAATATTAAAACTGACCGCTACCTTTGCAATAATACCTGTGCAATTCAGGTTACGTGTATATTTTGTCCATACTCCGGCTGTGGTAATTGGTTGCGCATACCAATCCAACTGTTTATCAGAAGCATCGTAACATGCAATAGAAACACTACCTGTAGTTGATGTAGGAGTATAGTAACTTACTTCATAAGAAGTATATTCACGTGAATCGATGCTGACAGGAGTTGAAACTTCACTCCACATAGTGTTATGAGTATATTTTCCGGCATTTGCCGAAGTATTCACTCCACCCGAAAGTGGATTGGCTTCTCCCACAAACGTATCGGACCACGAACTAAAAGATGGAGTAACTCCATCGAAATTAAAGACAGTAATATCATTAGAAATAACATCAGGAATAGTTCCGGTCTTTTTCAGCAAAATTGCTGTTGTAGATAGTGCCGGCACTGTTATCGTAAGCGAATTTGAGTTTACAGCTACTGTACTTGTATTGAGAGCATTTTGACTCTCAGATACAAAAGTCTCAGTTGCCGGTAAAGATGACAACTGCAATGTATTGTAATTTCCATTGTCAACATTAAAATTACTCAGATTGATTGTAACAGTGCGGGAAGCTGCCATGTCACGATTTACAAGCATTACAGTTAAAGAGTCAGCATTTTCGTTTACAGAAGAATATGCAGAGACTGTATTCTCAAGTGAAGAAGTACTTAAAACGCTATATTTTTTTGCATTTTTGCTAAACAAGTGCATAGTTTCCCACATACCAACAGTCCAGTGCCATGGAGAAAACAGTTCAACGCCATTGTTAGCAAAAGTGCCCAGATGCGAAGCATATATAACAGATTCAATATTGGGGTTGCTGTTTGTCGTCATGGTTCCCCATTCGCTTACACCGGTTGTTATGCCATGGTTTGCTCCAAACTGTTCGTTTAACCAGCCGTTGATACGCTTGAAAATATATTGTTGTTTAAGCGTGGTATCCCAGCCTCCTGTACTACTAAAAAGACCATTCGAACCCGGATAATCATAGAAATCATCATAATAAATTCGGTGTCCCTGCAGTGCCTCAGTATTATTATTATACCAAGGGTAGTTGTGAATATCTACAACATCCACGAGTTTAACGCCGGTTGCTTTATACTCATCGCCAAGACGTTTGATAAAATACTCAATCCATGGATAATAGCGACCGTTTAACCAGATACTTTCACTTGACCATTTGTACCATTGCCATTCGGCGGTGGTAACAGGTCCACAGAGCTTGATGTTGGGATATAAAGCTTTCGCTTTCTTCGCCAACTCTATGTAACGATCAACAAACGCAGAAGACGATAGCTGCGTTAGCATAGCCCAATCATGCGTACCAACCCATATATCTGCCTCGTTATCCATACTCCAGTACACGAATTGGTTTTTGTCAAACCCTAAGCCACCTGTTCCAAACCAATGATTAATAATTGCCACCGAAGAGTCGGCTGGCCATGGCTTAGAGAACAAATCAATGTTTCCATCAACCAAAGCCTTATTTCCTCCAGCTGGATCTGGTGTTCCTCCACCGGCTAAATTTTGACCAAAACCATTCCACCCCGGATGAGCTTGCATGTAAGTCCAGTCAGGGAAGTTGTTGCTTCCCGTAGAAGCCGCTCTACCCAGCAGTTGAAAAGCAAACATGCCCTGAACACCGGGGAAGTTGTCTTTAAGGGTTTGTGCCCGTGTATCCCAATTATTAGCATAAACATTATTCATCCAGTCAGGATGAACAGCCAGATTATTACGCCAGTTATAAGCTGATGCGTTATTACCTCCATTCATACGTGCGAAGCGCAAGCCTGCATCTTTAAATAATTGCAAGGGCACACCTTGGTCAAAAGCTTCATTTTTTCCATATATATAGGGCGAAATCATGCGTTTGTTTTGGTTGGCATCTACGGCTATGGTAACTGACTGCCCCCATGCTGTCATAGGCATGATTAACCCGATTGCAATAATCAGTAAATTAATTCTTTTCATTAATATTGATAATATTAAGTTTTCGTATTTCATAATATATATTTCTTGGATTGTTTTTCTGATGTGCAATTATGTAAAAGGTTTTAAAAAATATCTGAAATCCGTCAGACCAATTTGCATCTCCCTTGTCGGCATACAGTCGGTCTGATGGATGATACGAAAAGTGCCTTGCGCATTAAATTAATGTGTATATTATTTAATCACTCTATAAAAATGTTTTTTAGTGTGACTAAATAGAAATTGTTTAATAATCTTAGGTTTATAATTAGAAAAAAGTCAGATAGGTTTAAATTTGAGTTGATGTGCCTACATGGATTTCTACTGAGTTATCCATGTCCCGTATAGCTATCTGGATTTGTGATTCTTTATACGTTCTTTGTGTAATTTGTGCATCAACTATTATACAAAGTTAAAATAAATATGTTCAAGAAAAATACAATGCAGAATTTTTAGACCTTTTTTTCAAATTTAGCCGACACCAATGTTTTGAAGTATAATTTTTTTGGAACTACTATACTTATTCCTTTTTCAATTTATCCATTTGTATTATACAGTGATGTCTTGGTCTTTTACCACGCCAAACAAAAATACTATGCTGATAATTAAGTAGGAAATTTTTTAAGTAATATATTATAAGGGTAATGATTTAAAAAAAACAGGTAAATGGATGTATTTCTCCATTCACCTGTTTTTAAGAGATGTTATTTTTATTCTTTGATTAATTTACCAATTTTGGTATTGTTATCAATTATAATTTTAACTATATAAGATCCTTTTGCCAATGAACTTACATCAACTTTTTCAGCATTGAAAGCTTCTTTTACTATACGTCCGTTCAAATCAGTTATTGTTACTTTTTGAGCGTTAGGTGTATTGATAAAATTGGTTGCAGGATTTGGATATACAGAAAATTCGACATCTTTTTTAGACGATAGTCCTGTAATTATCGAAGTAGCTGATAGTTTCAACTCATCAAAATAATAAACATCGTTTGCCACAGTTCCGCCAGATAAGTCTTTGTCAAATATCACTCCAATTCTATCATAATATCCCCAATAATTCCCTGGAGCCCCAAACCTAATGTCACTAAAATCAAATTCGAGCAATACCCATTGATTGATAGCAGTCACATTTTTGGTTTTAGTTGTAAATGCTGGATACCATCCTGCATTTCTCATCTCAATACTTACAGTTACCGGCTTATTTACCCAAACTTTTACGAAAAAATACGGAGTACTAGCAAAATCAAATTGAGGAACAATCGTTGATGCAACATTTGTTCCTCCTGAATCTTCAGTGATAAGTTCTCCATTTGCACCACCATTAGATGTGTATTTACCTACGTTTGCAGATATATTAATTCCCGAAGCATCTGGATTAGCTACTTTTGCAAATGCTGTGTTTGGCCAAGTGCCATTCCATGTTTCTAAAAAAACGTGATTTGCATTTGCAGTATCAAAATCAAAAAGCATAATTTCTTGTGCATTTGCCACACTTAACATACATAAAATGCTAAAAAAGAAAGTTGTAATTTTTTTCATGATTTTTTTTTAAGAGTTAATAAAGTGTATAATAACAGAGTGAACTACACTTTGGTAATTCACTCTATTCTTTTTAAAAATTATTCTTTTACAAATTTGCCAAATACAGTACCTTCCTGATTGACCATTTTTACCAAATAGATACCATTTGCTAAACTGGATACTGATACTTTTTCAACATTCGAAGTATTGATTAATTCACGTCCATTCAAATCGGAAATAGTAACTTTGAGTGCATTAGGAGTAACAATGAAATCCTTGGTTGGATTTGGGTAAACTTTAAATTGCTCTTTTTCAGGTGAAATTACAGCTGATGAGGTATATGCTCCTGCTAACCACAGATCGTCCACCCAGAAATCAGTTCCTGATTTATAGGTCATACGAAGATTTACTTTTGCTGAACTTGGCAATACAGCTCCTTCAATAGTTGTAAACGGATACTCTACTAAGGTAAATACCTGATCTTCATACTTATCCATTAAACCCCAACCCAAATCAACCTGCTCTCCTGTAAATTGCAGGAATTGACTATCGGAATAGATTTCATAAAAAGCACCATCATTTACAGAAATCTCAACTTTTGGACGAGCATTGGCAATCTCAGAATTATAAGGCCACCATGTTTGAGTTCCAATACCAAAACTTAATTTCAAATTAGAATAACCTGATACATCGATATTACCTGTTTCCAGTGTGCCGGGAATTGCAGATCTAAACTGAGTTCGTCCATTCCCTGAAGCACCTTCATATTTAGTACCCATTCCCCAACAACGAGCAATAAAAGTACCTACGGTATCGGCAGCCAAATCTCTGAATTTAAAAGGTATTCCGGATGTAAAGCCGCCAACCGATGCAAATGCTTCAGCGGTTCCATATTCTCCAGGACCCCAATATTTTTTTGTACCATTATCATCATAAGGATATGTGTGCTGTCCTGGTACAGTACCTGCGTTCCAAGCATCAATCCAACCACCAAATGTTTCGTAGAAAACAGTGGCAGGCAATTCTACACCATCGGTCGGAACTTTGAAACCAATCTGATCAATATAATATTCTGTATCTTCAATTTTAGTTACCGAGTCTCCATTATTAATCTGGATTTCAATTGTATTATATTTAGCAGATGATTTTTGTTTTCCGAGGAAAGCAGTAACTGTAGTCCATTCATCCTGAGGAATATCACCCTGATAACCTCCTACATATACAATTTCACCTTTATCGTTAATCAAATTAATATTTACACTTGTTTTCTTAGGAGATTTATCCAAAACAGGTAAAATCTGCATTTGCAGATAAGGTGTTTTTGATAATGCGATATTTTTATTAAAGCGAATAAAAATTGATCTCCAACCTCCTAATGGACGAGTATATTTTGCAGCTGTTGCAGAAATATTAATAAACTGATCAGGATTAGCTAATACTGAGATATTAGCACTTGGTGCAGTAATTGCAGTCGTTTTAAGTGAGTCAGTCCACAAACTGTCAGTAACAATAGGATTAACATCCTCAAAATTTGCGATAATAACATCGTTAGCCCCAAAGTCGGAAGCTTCCTGCGCATTAACAAAACCAGCTGCTAATGTGCCAACTAATAAAAAAGTAAAGATTTTTCGTTTCATAATAATAAATATTTAAAGTGAATAATTGAGATATTTTGATTTATTAAACTATTTACCAATCGGCATTTTGTATTAATAATTTCGATTTCTGAATTTCTTCGTATGGTATTGGCATTACATACATCTTAGAATTAAACACACGGTCTTCTACTTTAAAATAGTTGTATGTAAAAGTTGTTCCTGTCTTTGTTACCTTAACTCCATGTATTGGTGCATTAAAATATTTTTCACCTTGTTTCCACCTGCGAACATCCCAATAACGATGACCTTCGAAACATAATTCAACCCGTCTCTCATTTTTAAGTCGGTTTATAAATTCATCTACGGGTAGGGATTGTAAAGCTGTAGTTGCAGAAGCAGCACCAAATGCTCTGTCTCTGACTTTTTTAATTGCATCATATGCCGATAATGTGTAACCGGCAGGTTTATATGTAACACCGTATGTCTGAGCCATAGCTTCGGCATAATTTAAATAAATTTCGGCTAAACGAAAATGAACCCATATATGTGTTGCAACAGCACGACCTTGCCAAATATCGATAGTCGGATCCATAAATTTTCTAATGTAATATCCTGTTTTAGTAGAAGTAATGTATAAATCAGGTCCATCTTTACCTCCAACATAGCTGTCAATTATACTTGTTGTGCTGTTATAGGTATTAATAGTTGTTCCATTAACTCCGATAAAAAATTTAAGACGCGGATCTCTTTTTTCATATGGATCAGTTGCTGCGAATCTGGTATCGGTTGAACTTAATGACCCATCTTCAGCTACATTAACTACAGCGCCTCTAGCAGTTTCAAAAGCGTTTACTAATTCCTGAGTAGGATTAAACTGACCTCCTCCACCAATGCCCGGAGGTAAATTGCTCTGTTCGAAAGAATTGGACTGTGTTATTGGGCCAGAAAACAGCACCTCGTTATTGTTTGCCGTAAATATGGGTAACATATTTCCAGCTGAAGTCAGCAAACTGTAGGATGTCGAAGGTAAATCCAAAACTGCTTTTGCAGCAGCAGCAGCTGCTTTCCATTTTTCTACATCTCCCATAGGATTCGCAAACGGACTTGCTACATATAATAAAAGTCGTGATTTTAACGCTAATGCCGCAGCTCTTGATGCTCTGCCATAATCGGCTCCTGCCCATTTAACAGGCAAAACCCGTGCAGCAGAGTCGCAATCATTCAAAATATAACTCACACATGAGTCAAAACTATTTCGGGCAAAATCTACCTGATCGGTTATGTCCAACACTTTCTCAGGTACAATAGGAACACCAAGATTTCTTGTAGGGTCGCCAAAACGTTTTAATAATTCAAAATAATAAAATGCACGCAGAAATTTAACCTCCCCTTTATACTGTTTTCTCAAGGTGTCATTAATCTGTGGTGTAAGTTTTAAAGTATTGGGGTCAAGGAAAATCGCACTATCAACATTTGCCAAAAAAATGTGAACTCTTCTAATTCCTGCGTAATAATGACTCCAAGTCCATGCTCCGGTATAATCACGCGCAGTCCATACACCATTGTTCATGTCAATATAACCGGATTTTTGATCAGTATGCTTAGCTTCATCCGACATAAACGCTTCACCATAATCAGCTCCTGGCAAATAGCTATATACAGTACGCACATACCCTAAAGAATAATTGTATGAAGTAAATACTTCACTTTTATCTAAATATTCATCATAACCCGGATCAAGATAATTCTCGCAGGAACTTATCAAAACGATAATCGATGCAAAAAGTAAAAATTTTAAATTTGAGATATTCATGGAAATAGATTTTACTAATTATCAAAAAAACTATTAATTAAAGGCTTACATTCAAACCAACTGTAAATATCCTTTGAAAAGGATATACATAAATTCCGGCATTTGTGTCTTCGGGATCAAAATCCTTCACGTAATCCAAACTAAATAGATTATATCCATTTACATACGTTCTGATATTTGATAAACCGATTCGTTTTACTATTGCAGCAGGAAAATTATATCCGATTTCAATAGATTTTAATTTCAAAAACGATCCATTTCTAAACC
>CAYNHC010000029.1:4989-22112 GCA_964396705.1 uncultured Paludibacter sp. | reverse complement strand
ACCAATACAGTAAGATGGAAAATATACAACCATTTGTTCATTTCGAGGATATCGATGTCGATAAAAAGGCGAACCATAAAGGCTGTTAAACCCATCAGGAACAACCATACCACAAAGAAAATATCCGAAGGTTTGGAATGCTTACTCACTTGTTTTTTGGCTTTAATACGACCAGAAACAAAATCGATAGTTACCACAAAAACAATAGCACTCATTACATAGCCCAGAATAATTACAAACAAGCTGGAAGTACCAAACCAATTGAGGGCTACAGTAGTAAAAAGCAATGATAAATAGCCGATTACTAAAATGAAGTGCTCGAACCAGCGGAACTGATTATCATCGCATCCAAGCGCACGTTTTTGTGTAAACATGTGTACGAACAATTCGCCCATACTTTTTACATATTTCATAACCGGCACTTTTACTTTCGGTTTCAAAATCGTAAAGTACCACATACGTGCCACATTTGGCATAAGTATTACTAAACCGATTGTTGCAATAGCAATTCCTTCGAATAAATGACCGAAATGAATCATTTTCTCCAATTCAAAACCTACAGAGAAAGCGAAAGCAATTACACCTGCAAATGTAAGGATAAATGCAGCTAAACTGATTGGTAATGATTTGTATAATAGACCTGACAAGCCTGTCCAATCGTATTTTGCTGTTAAATATCGACGAAGCGACATCATCAGTTCACCCGGATTTGCTTCTTGCGGACAATGTGTAGAACACTCGCCACAATAATAACATTCCCAGGGTTTTAGAGAAGATTTTATATCTTCTTCGAGTCCAAGCGCACTTAACCGAACCATTTCACGTGGAAATGACACGTCTTCGGTGGACAAAGAACATACTGCAGTACAGTTTCCGCAATTGTAGCAGGCATTGAAATTCACTGCACCATATTTGTTCAGTTCCTTTCCAAAAGAAGGATTTATTTTTGCCATTATTTGTTCAATTTATAGGTATAATATTCATCCATATCGTCAACTTCGCCGGTTTTTACAAAACCATATTTAACAAGTGACATTAAATAATAAACAACCTGGTCTGTAGGCATATTTATCTTTTCTGCCATTTGTATCACCGTCAAATCCTGTTCCTTCAAAGCTTCTAACATTTGTTTTTTTATTCCGTTAAATTCTTTCAGGTTATCTTTGGCCTGCTGAGGAATTCCTCCTAATTTTTCTCGCAGGTACTTTGCAGTTTTTCCTATTTCTATTTCCATGTTTTTCAATTGTAAATTGTAAATGAATAAATTGTAAATCAGGATAGTGCATCAATCATACTCATTATTTCGGCACTCGAGCAGGCAATCAGATTTACTGCGTCGGGCTCACAAACAGGAGCACACATACCACAGCCTTTACAAACCGAATTATTGATCTCCGCTATCACCTTTTTGCCATTTTCAACTTTCAAAATAGCATCAAACGGACATGCTTCTTCACAAGCTCCACACCATGTACATTTTTCAGGATCGATAATTGCAACTAACGGATCGGTTTCCAATTCGCCTTTACTGAGAATTGAGTACGATTTGGTAGCAGCTGATAATGCTGAATTTACTGATTCGGTAATGTTTTTAGGCCCCTGACAAGCTCCGGCAATGGTGATTCCATCGATGACTGTTTCTACCGGTCGAAGTTTCATGTGCACTTCGTTGAAAAATTTATCACGACCTTTTGGAATTTTGAATAAACTACCAATTGTGTTATTGTCGCTACGAGGCACCATTCCAGTTACTAATACCACCAAATCAGCTTCAACTTCAATCTCTTTACCATTTGTAAGGATATCATTGATTTTTACAATAGTTTTCTTGCCTTCAGTAGTTACTGTAGGTAGTCCATCTTCGTACGATTGCAAATAAATATCGCCACCACGTAATGAATCGGCATACAAAATCTCCTGTTTTCCGTAGGTACGCAATCCACGATTGAAATGATAATTATTGATGTCAGCGAATTTATTCTTAGCCGTCACTGCTGCATGAATAGTTGATGTACAGCAGTTTCTGGAGCAATATGTGTTTTCTCCATCAGTCTGTCGACTTCCAACACAATAAATATAAGCGATATTTTTAATTTCCTTCCCGTTATAAACCAGTTTATCAAATTGTGTATCAATCAGGCGTTTGTATTGAGGTAAAGTGATTACATTTTCCGACGTTGCATATCCAAACTCGCCATATTCAGGTGTGTACGAATCGAATCCGGTTGCCATAAGTACCGATCCAACAGTCATTTCAACTATTTCTTCTTTTTCGGTAAAATCAACAGCTTTACATACTTTTTCGCATTCTCCGCACCGGGTACAGTTTTTAATATCAATAACCGGAATTTGCGGATATTCGCTCGGATAATTTTTGTAAATGGCTTTGCGATTACTTAGCCGAAAGTTGAAATCATCGGGTACAATTACAGGACAAACTTCGATAGCACGTTTCAAATCGTCGGGATGACAGGCTGAAGCCTTGATATAACGAGGTGTTTTACGAACTCTCAACGAAATATTACCAACACTACCTTTATTTTCAATTACTTCGCAATTGGTCATAATGGAAATATTATCATGTTTGGTCAATTCGTTGTAAAGGCGTTTCACCATGTCTTTACCACTTTCGGTGGTTGTCGAAAGTGAATCCCACTGTGCAACACGTCCACCTACAAAAGGTTCCTTTTCAATCAGAATAACTTCTGTATCTTTTTCGGCAAGCGAAATGGCGGCTTTCATACCGGCAACACCTGCACCAATTATAGCAACTGCTTTTTTAGCTTTTATCTTATTTGTTTCTAATGCTTCGGCATAACGCGCTTTGGCAACAGCTGCCTGTACCAAATGAATCGCCTTCTCAGTTGCACCTACTTTATTGTCGGAATGTGCCCATGAAACTTGTTCACGAATGTTTGCATGCACATAAGTGTATTTGTTCAAATCGGCACGAATAGATACATTGCGGAAAGTAAGTTGATGCAATTTTGGCGAGCACGAAGCTACAATTACGCCATCAAGTCCATTTGCCTTAATGTCTTCCACCATATCGCGCTGATTAGCATCCGAACAAGCAAACATAGTTGTTTTAGCTATGAATACAATATCCTCACCTTCAACCGACTGGCGGACTTTCTCAACATCGACATAATCAGAAATATTCCCACCACAATGGCAAATATATACTCCTATTTTCTTTGGTTTCTTTTCCATGATATAATCTTTTATTTACAATTTCTTTATTTACCATTTACTATTTAAAACATGATGCTGCATAAAAATTGTAAATGGTTAATGGTAAAAATGGTAAATTTAATTGGGTTGTTGAATAAGGTAACTAATTGCTTCGGACGATGCTGCTCCTGCTGAGAGTATAGAATCCGGAATATCCATAGGTCCGGTAGCAGTACCTGCAACAAAAACACCTTCGATACTTGTTTTGGCAGGACTGGCTAATGCATCACTTTGACCTACAAAATTGAACGGATCAAGCGTTAATGTCTGATTTTCGAAGAATTTGTCAATCCCTGTATTTGGTAAAACGCCGGTAGATAAAATTACCATATCGTGTTCAGCTTCCTGCAGTTTTCCTTCGTTGATATCTTCGTAGCGAAGCATCAAATTTCCACCTTCAATCTCAGAAATACGGCCTATTTTTCCTTTTACAAAATTCACACCCATACCTTTAGCTTGTTGGTAAAATTCTTCGAATCCTTTTCCAAACGAGCGAATATTAATGTAATAAATCGTCACATCGGCCATTGGTAATGCACCCATAAGCAACTGAGCCTGTTTGATAGAATACATACAGCAAATTTGTGAACAAATTGGATTGCCCACGGATGCATCGCGCGATCCTACACAAAGCACATACGCTATTTTGTCGGGCACTTTTCCATCACCAGGGCGAAGAATGGTATTAAACGGACGGGTTGGAGCCAACTCACGTTCCATTTGTAAAGCGGTAATTACATTTTTATGTTGTCCGTATCCGTAACGGGGCATTTTCTTTGCATCAAACATATCGAACCCGGTTGCCACAACAACCGTTTTAATATGTAAATCCATGATTTCGGTTTCCTGAGTAAAATCGATACAGTTGGTTGGGCAAGCCTTTTCGCATGCGCCACACAAAGTACAATTGTCAATATCAATAGCGGCAGCTTTCGGACTACATATACTAAACGGAATAAATGCAGCTTTGCGGCCAATCAGTCCAAATTGATACTGATCGCGCACATTCACCGGACAAGCGTGTTCGCACAACTGACATGCTGTACAATCTTCAACACGCACATAACGAGGGTGTTTGGTTACTTTGGCAGTAAATTCGTTGTCGCTTATTTTTTTAATATTGCTGACTTCACTGCCTGTAAAAATAGTGATATTCGGGTGACGCGAGATTTCAGAAACTTTAGGAGTAGTGATACATGCCGCACAGTCGAGTGTTGGAAAAACCTTGCTCAACATAATCATTTTTCCACCTACCGAAAGTTCTTTATCAACCAAAAGCACTTTGAAACCTGTATTGGCCAAATTGAGCGCCACTTCGCCACCTGCAATTCCAGCACCAATAACCAAGGCATCGTAGCTAATATTTTTAATTGGATTTTCCATTATACATCGCGTGTTTTAAGTAAATACTCGTTGAAAGTACGCATCTGTTTCACAAACGATTCGCTACATACCGAGCAAATAGCAGCCATGCGCAAACGAGCCGGTTCTATTCCATTTTCTTTCATTAAATTGTGTGTTTTACCAACCAAATGTCCGGTTTTTTCGGTACATGATTCACCGAACACACAATCGCTACCATCAGCAGCAATAAATACGCCGTCGAAACCCTTCTCGTAAGCATACAAAATCCAACTTGGCTTTATGCCACTTGAGCATGGAACCGAAATTGTATAGACAGTTGGTGGATAATGCAATTTAAGTAACCCTGCCATATCAATAGCCGGATCTGAAATTTTTTCGGTGGAAAACACCAGGATTTTCGCACTTTTTTTGTTTAGTTCTCCCATGATGGTCGATTTAAGTATTTTGTTGAACGCAAATTACACAAATAACGCAAATCATATAGTATAAATTTAAACTAATCCCATTACAGTTCAGAAGTAGTTTTAATTTGTGTGAATTTGCGTTATTTGCGTTCTAATTCTTTTTCAGAAAAAATTATTTTTTCTTCATATACACTTTGAAGTAGCCGTTTTCTTCTACCCAGCCCATGTATTCATGACCTTGTTTACCACACCATTTTGGGATGTCTTGTTTTGTACCTTCGTCTGAAGAAAGTATTTCCATTACATCACCTGCTTTGATTGTTCCGATGGCTTTTTTTGCTTCCAAAAGCGGTCCGGGACATGCTGTTCCGCGTGCATCTACTGATCTTGCTACATCTACTGATTTTAATTCTTCTGCTGTCATAATTGTTGTTTTTAAAGCCCCCAAACCCCCGAAGGGGGCTTAAAGACCAAGTTTATATGTGTGTTTTATTGAAAATTAAAGATACTGCGTTTTTAAGTCCCCTTCGGGGGATTTAGGGGGCTGTTAAATAAAAAGTTGTATTGCACTTTCACCTGCATCTGCCACAAAAGTTGCAGCACCTGCATAGCTTAAATGCGGATAATCAATGAATTCTTCTTTCTTGAAGCCCATCAATCCCATCGACATTTCGCAAATAACGATTTCGATACCCAATTCACCTGCTTCTTTAAACATAGTTTCCAATGACATCACGTTTTGCTTTTTCATCAAATAGCTAATCATCACCGGACCCATTCCTGCCATATTCATATTGGAGAGTTTGAGTTTTTTTGTTCCGTTTGGAAGCATCCATCCAAACATTTTTGAAATTACATCTTTTCCTTTAGGCGATTTTTTAGGATCGCGAAGCGCTGATAATGACCAGAATGAAAAGAATAATTTAACTTTTGTGTCCATGGCAGCAGCAGCAATCGAAATGACCATTGCAGCAAGTATTTTGTCGAGATCGCCCGACACTACTGCCATTGAAAGCTGATCCTGACGCGAATTTTCAAGCTTCGATACTTTCTCTTTTAGTTCTTCTATTTGAGCCTGTAATTGCTCAAGCGATACTTCATTCGACTTTTCCATATCTGATTTTTTTTAATTGAAATTGATTAAAGAATTATTTCTGCAAATGTATTGAAGAATTAATTATTTAATCAAAAAATAGTCGTGTATGTAAATACATTATTTTGTGATGTGCGTCACATTTGTTGATTCAAAATTTTTAATCTAAGTTAGTCTGAGGAGAATAATGTGTTAAATAGATTTAATTACATCCATAGTTTAAAGTATTGTACTACTTTTGTACGGTTGTTTACACAACCATTATAAAAGCAACTAAAATGAATCAATTACAAAACGATGAAATTTTCGATATTTTGGTAGGGAAAATATCCACTGCTATCAATCGTACGTTTCTGCGTGCTTTTGTAGCCGAGGGAATTGAAATATCAACAGAACAATGGTCGGTAATGGCATGTTTGTGGAACAAAGACAAAGTAACACAGCAAACTTTGTGTCAGCTTACTGCTAAAGATAAGCCCAGCATGACCCGTTTGATTGATAAATTAGAAAAAAGCAGACTGGTTACCCGTGTAGCTGATGCAAATGATCGTCGGATAAACTTAATCCATCTTACATCGGCAGGTGTTGCTCTGCAAGAAAAAGCGTCTCAAATAGTAATGAAGGTTGCCGAAAGAACTTTGAAGAATATCACCGAAGAGGAATTAAATACAAGCAGAATAGTTCTAAAAAAAATAATGGCAAATTTAAAATAATTTTTTTATTAATATAGTTGCATATACAACTATTGTTTACATAATTATATTCAAAATAATGGTATGAAGAAAAATGTATTAGTTTTAATGGCATTACTTTGTCTTGTGCAATTACAAGCACAAAAAGTGTTGCAACTTGAGGAATGCAGGCAAAAGGCTTTGCAGCACAATAAAAGTTTGCAGATGGCAAAAGAGAATGTAAACGCAGCTCGTGAACTGAAAAAGGCTGCATTCACTCAATTTTTACCAAATTTTTCGGCGAATGGTACTTATGCATGGAACGAAAAAAATCTCTCATTGCTTTCCGAAGATGCTATGTTACCGGTAGGAACGAAAATGTCTGATGGTTCATTTGGATTTACTCCCGAACAAATTTCGAACAAATGGACCATGATTAACGGACAGCCAGTACCATTGGATGCTTCCAACACACCCTTTAATCCGAAAACAAATCCTGAAAAAATACAATGGAAGGGCTATGCTTTACTCCCAAAAGAAGCCATGGAGTTCGATATTAAAAATGTATTTGCCGGCTCAGTAGGATTTGTTCAGCCTCTTTTTATGGGAGGTAAAATTTTAGAATTATATCGCTTAGCAAAATACAGTGAAAACCTTGCTAATGCCCAACAAGAGAATAAGACAACTGAACTGCTTTTGGAGGTTGACGAAGCATACTGGCGAGTGGTATCGGTAGAAAACAAAGTGAATCTGGCACGTGAGTATCGAAATTTAATAGCAAAATTAGATTCGAATGTACGCATTATGATTGAAGAAGGTGTAGCAACAAAGGCCGAAGCATTAAAAGTTCGTGTAAAACTGAACGAAGCAGATATGACACTTTCGAGAGCTGAAGATGGTTTAAAACTTTCGAAAATGGCGCTCAATCAACTTTGTGGATTTGGTCTTGACGATGAATATACCTTGAGTGATACAAACTTAAATTCGGATGAAATAACGAAACTCATTCCAATAGAAGAGGCCATTAATAATCGTCCTGAAATAAAAGCTTTAATACAAGTTGAAAATATGGCAAAATCAAACGAAAGGATTATGTTGTCGCGCTTTATGCCAAATATTGGACTTACAGGCAATTACATAGTTTCGAATCCGAATAGTTTCGATGGATTTAAAAATGAATTTGGTGGGATGTTTAATGTTGGAATAGTAGCTAATGTTCCACTATTTCATTTCGGCGATAAGTTTCACACACTGAATGCAGCTAAATCGCAACGAAAAATTGCGAGTATGCAAATAGATGAAGTGAAAGAAAAAATGCAGTTGCAAATAAAACAAAATTCGTACAAAGTAGTGGAAAGCATGAAGAAAAAAACCACTACCCAAAGTAATATCCAACATGCCGAAGAAAACCTGCGCTATGCTACAGAAGGATTTGATGCCGGCGTTATCACTTCAACAGATTTACTGGGCGCACAAACAGCTTGGTTATCAGCAAAATCGGAAAACATAGATGCCATTATTGACTATAAACTATGCAATTTATATTTAGCAAAATCACTTGGAACAATCAATTCAATTAAGAATTAGTAATTAAAAATTAATACATCAAATGAACTTACATTTCAGTTTATAAGTCATTTAATACAAAATACAAAGACAATGAAAGCAAAGAATAAAGATTTAAGAACGGGCTTATTTGCCTTGATTGCAGTAATGATAGTTATTTTCATTATTGGAATAATAATTAACAAACCAGAGCCAATGATCATTCAGGGTGAAGCTGAGGCCTCAGAAGTGCGTATATCCGGTAAAGTTCCGGGTCGGATTAAACAGTTTTCGGTAGAAGAAGGCACACAGGTTAAGGCTGGTGATACTTTGGTAATTATTGAAAGTCCTGAATTAACCGCAAAACTGGAGCAGGCCAATGCAGCAGAAAATGCAGCACAAGCTCAAAACAAAAAAGCCATGAAAGGCGCACGGAAAGAATTGATTATGGGCGCATTCGAAATGTATCAGAAGTCACTTGTTGGAGTTGATATAACTAAAAAATCGTATGACCGAGTTCAAAAATTGTTCGACAAAGGTGTAGTAACTGCCCAAAAACGTGATGAAGCAGAAGCGCAATACAAAGCAGCCGTAGCCACTGCCAACGCAGCTAAAAGTCAGTACGATATGGCTTTAAATGGTGCAGAAAACGAGGACAAAGAAGCAGCTCTGGCATTGGTTGACCGAGCCAAAGGGGCTGTAAACGAAGTAAAATCGTACATGAAAGAAACCACTCTCGTAGCACCTATCGATGGCGAAATTAGCGATGTATTTCCAAAAAGGGGCGAATTGGTTGGTACAGGAGCACCTATAATGAGTATTCTAGATTTGAGCAATATATGGTTTACGTTCAATGTACGTGAAGATTTACTGGGTAGCTTAAAAATGGGAAAAACCTTTAAAGTAGAAGTTCCGGCACTCAACAATCAGGAAGTGGAAGTAAAAGTGAATTATATCAAAGCATTGGCTTCGTATGCTACGTGGAAAGCGACCAAAGCAACCGGACAATTTGATGTAAAAACATTTGAAGTTCGAGCTGTTCCAACAACGAAAGTGGTGGATTTACGCCCCGGCATGACTGCTATTTTTGACCTGAAAAATTAAAACGTTGTTTGACTAGCATTTGACTATAAATTGTAAAAATGAAGCAACAAATAATTTGGGCGATAAGCAACTCACTTAGTCGTGAATTAAGACGAATGATTAGCAGACCAATCTATTTTATTGGAACAGTATTGGTAATGGTATTTTGTTATGTTTTTTTCCTGACTTTTTTCGAAGAAGGTCAACCTAACAAAATGCCTATAGCGATTGTTGATAGAGATAATTCAGCCTTATCGCGTCAATTTGCACGCAACCTGAATGCTACGCAACAAGCCAATATTGTAATGAAAGTGGGCAGCCATAAAGAAGCCCGTGAAGAAATGCAAAAGGGCAATATTTACGCTTTTGTTGAAATTGATAAGGGATTTGCGCATAACGTAATTGCTAACCATCGTCCTGAATTGAAATTTTATGTAAACGATGGCTATTTAATTGCCGGCTCGTTGTTACTTAAAGACATTTCATATATGAGTGCGTTAACTTCGGGAGCAGTCCAGCGCCAAATACTGCGGGCAAAAGGAGTGGAAGAAAGCCGAATAATGGGGATTATTCAACCCATTGCCATAGATACTCATCTAGTGGGAAATCCATGGGCAAATTACGGCATATATTTATTGAATGTACTGCTTCCGGGGGTATTACAATTAATGATTTTGCTGATGACTGTATTTGCTGTAGGAGTAGAATTTAAAGAAAGTACTTCGCATTATTGGCTAGAAAATGCTAACAATTCGATATTTGCAGCACTTACGGGTAAATTAATTCCATATACGGTTATTTTTAGCATAATGGGTATAGTTGGAAATTTACTGTTGCACCGCTTTATGCATTATCCGATGAATTCATCGATAGGTTGGATGTTTGTGAACACATTTTTGTATGTTTTAGCTTACCAAGCTGTTGGTGTATTTTTTATAGGACTTACGCCCGTTTTGCGCGATGCGGTAACCATGACTGCTTTTTACGGTTTGCTTGGATTTACATTTGCGGGATTTACATTCCCAATAGAGCAACTGCCATACATGTCACGTATTTTTAGCGATTTGTTCCCCATCAGGCATTATTTTAATATCTATGTCAATCAGGCATTACATGGCACAACTATTCAATACTCCATAATTTCGTTCGCAGCATTGTTAGCATTTAACTTATTGCCACTATTTGTATATCAGAGACTAAAAAATGCGGCAATTCAACAAAACTATCCTGTAAAATAAACAAAAAATGATACGCAATTCAAATCATAATCTAAGTCCTTTTCAAAAATGGAAATCTATCTTACGGGATATGATTTCCATTTACAAAAACGAATTCAAGGTTGTATTTAGCGATAGAGGTGTGGTGATTGTATTTATATTGGCATCGTTAGTCTATCCCCTGCTCTACTGTGGGCTTTACAAAAACGAAACTTTGGTAAACACACCCATTGCAGTGGTCGATAAATCGGCAAGTGAAAATTCAAGAACCCTTTTGCGACATATTGACGCAACGCCCGATGTAGAAATTGCATGCCGATTTAATTCGATGGATGAAGCACAAATGGCTTTCGATATGCGTAAAGTACATGGCATTGTTTATATTCCAGCCGATTTTAACAAAAAACTAAATTCCAACGAGCAAACCACAGTTTCAATCTATTGTGATATGAGTAGCTTTTTGTATTATAGGGCATTAATGCAAGCAAGCAATTACAGTGTGTTGGATATGGGCAAACAAATTCAGTTGAAACGACTCAATGCACAAGGAATTACAGGCGAAAGTGCAACTATCATTTCAGAGCCTGTTTCGTTCAATGGTATAGGACTTTACAACGGCGGAATGGGATTTGCAAGCTTTTTGATGCCAGCCATATTAATGCTAATTATCCACCAAACCTTATTTTTTGGTATCGGCATGTTAGCGGGAACTTCGCGAGAGGAAAATCGTTTCCACGAATTGGTAAGTTCAAAATTACACCGAGGAGGTATTTTCAGAGTAATTATTGGTAAAGCTGCCTGTTATTTAAGCATGTATTTGGTGTTTTCGTTTTATATCCTTTATGTTACGCCCCATCTTTTTAATTTACCCCATATAGGTTTGCCCATTGATATTTTGAAACTAATTATTCCATTTCTGTTAGCAACAATATTCTTTTCAATGTCCATTTCGGTATTTTTACCCAACCGTGAAACGGGAATGATTCTGTTCCTGTTTTTCTCGCTTATACTGCTGTTTCTGAGCGGAATATCATGGCCACAGTCTAATATTAATGGTTTTTGGAAAGCGTTTAGTTGGTTATTTCCTGCTATTCACGGCATACAGGGCTATATCAAAATAAATACGATGGGAGCAAATATTCATCAAATTAAATTTGAATATATCAGTTTATGGATACAAACAGCTTTGTATTTACTAACAACCATTATTGCCTACAGATGGCAGATTAAGAAAAGTAGAAGTAAGTTTTTGTGATTTGCATCACAATGCATATATTTGCATTATTATTCCAATAAAAATTTAAATATTATGGAAAGTAATTGCAAAAATTGTCCGTTCAATTCAAAAGCTGCGGCAACATTATGTGACACAAGTTTTGAACAACTTTCAGAAAATCATCTTGTTTTGAAATTTAAGAAAGGAGATACAATCATAAAACAGGGTATGTATTCTACAAACGTTGTTTTTCTGCGTACAGGATTAGCAAAAATACATTTAACCGGGCCATATCACGAACAAATAGTTAAGTTAGTAAAAGCTCCAACATATTTGGGATTGCCAACTACTTTTGGAGATAAAATAAATCAATATTCAGTAACCGCAGTTTCTGATGTAGAAGTTTGTTTTATAGATGTGGAAGTATTTCAAACAATACTAAATGAAAACAGGGATTTTTCGCACGAAATAATTTTGGAACTTTGCAGAAATGAACTTGAATCTTTTCGTAGATGTGCTAACCGTACTCAAAAACTGATACGTGGCAATATGGCTGATGCATTATTGGAGTTTTCTGATAAGATTTTCATGTCGGACACTTTTACATTACCACTTTCACAATCCGATTTAGCTAATTTGGTTGATACCAGTCGTGAAAGTGTCAGCAGGGTTATGACAGAATTTGATAAAGACGGAATAATCAAAGTAACAGGAAAAACAATTGAGATTTTAAATAAAAAATCATTAAAACTGATAAGTCAAAACGGGTAAAAAAAAACATCCCTAACCCCTAAAGGGGAATTAGGATAGTTACATCTACAATATATCAACAATTAATTTATCATTAGTAATTAAATTTCCCTTTAGGGGTTAGGGATTATGGAAGAAGGTATTTTCCAACGAACAGAATTATTGCTTGGAAAAAGTTTTATAGAAAAAGCAGCAGAAAAGCGTGTAATTATTTTGGGGATTGGCGGTGTCGGCAGTTGGTGTGCCGAAAGTTTAATTCGTTCCGGCATTTATCAACTTACCATTGTAGATTCAGACCTGGTGAGTGTTACAAACATCAACCGACAATTACTCGCTACAACCAAAACAGTAGGAAAAGTAAAAACGGAAGTTTTGAAAGACCGATTGTTGGAAATAAATCCTAAAGCAGAAATTACTGCACTTCAACAAATATACAGTCCTGAAACTTCAGCATCATTCGAACTCGAATCATACGATTTTATTATTGATGCCATCGATAGCTTGTCCAACAAAGTACATTTAATACAAACAGCCACTAAAACCAAAGCCACCTTATTTTCTTCGATGGGAGCTGCCCTGAAAATGGATTCAACACGCATTAAAGTAGCTGAATTCTGGAAAGTACAGGGCTGTCCACTTGGTGCAGCATTGCGAAGCCGACTAAAGAAACTAGGCGGAACCAGCAAAAAATTTATGTGTGTTTACAGCGAAGAATTATTGCAAAATAAGGGCGATGAAATCCAAATTGAGAAATCAGACTATGCAGAACAACAATCCGAATTGAAAGCCGATAACTGGAGCCATAAAAAAGCCCGTATCAATGGCACCACATCATATATGCCAGCCATGTTTGGGATGACCATTGCAGGATTAGTTATCCAGTCAATAGTAGGAGAAGATTAACACTATTAATTATATTACACTTAATAAAAAAATCAACTACTATCTGTTTTTAGGATATTGTTTACTAATATATGACTTTAAAACTGCTGAATTGTTTATACTAAAACATCTCATATCACTTAATTAAAAAAATTAAGTGAAAAATAATTGGTATGTAAGAATAATCAGACAAAGTTTTTATAAATTTACCCAACCTTAGAACGATATAAAATTGTTCAATTTCTTTAACAAAGGGAGGTAATTATGAATAATAATCCGTCATTTCCTGAGAGCGATAATCCCCACATAAACTCCTCAAATTCAGAAAAGATTGAAACAAATCAAATTTCTGCAGATATTAATGAAGAGCTATCCGGATTAAATGTGATACTACTTTCATCTTTGCCTTATCCTGCGATGTACGTTCGATGTAGCAACCGAACTGTTTTAGCTGCAAATAATTTAGCCATCAATCTTGGAGCTAAAATAGGTGGTCATTGTTGGCGCGATTTTACCAAATCTTCATTTCTGTCACCTGAAGATAAACAAACTGCTGAAAAGCAGTCCGATTCAGATCAAGAAGTTGTAAACATTAAGTGTACATTTTGCAGGGGTGATGAGTGTATTTTGGAAAATCCAAGTCAAAATAAATCTGAAATAAATGCTTTTGGTAAAATTTGGGACACCTTTTGGATAAAAGTCAGCAATGATATTTTTTTGCATTATCTGATTGATATTACTGAAAGAAAATTGCTTGAAGAATCGCTCCGCGAAAGTGAACAGTTTTTAAAACAAACTCAGCAAATTGCCCAAATTGGAACGTTTAATCTCGATTTACTAACAATGCAATGGACAAGTTCTAAAGTACTTGATTCGATTTTTGGCATAGAGCATGTAACGCCTAAAACTTTTGAGGATTGGACATTCTGTATCGTCCCTGAAATGCGTAAAACAATAACAGACTATTTTACAACTGAAGTTATTGGCAAAAAGAAGAAGTTTGATAAAGAATATAAAATTATTCGTCATGACAATGGAGAAGAGCGTTGGGTACATGGCATAGGTGATTTAAAATTGGATGAAAAAGGTATCCCAATCAGATTAATTGGCACTATTCAGGATATAACTCAGAGGAAACAGGAACAATCACAGATCAACCGCAACCTGAAATTTACGGAAGCCTTATTAAAATCAATCCCAACTCCGGTATTTTTTACTGATAAAACAGCGCATTATACGGGTTGTAACGAAGCATTCACTTCTCAATTAGGATTTACAAACAACGAAGTAAAAGGAAAATCGGTTTTGGATTTATGGCCAAATGAACTTTCTGAAAAATATTTTAAAAGCGATTTAGAACTTCTTGTGAATCAAGATTCGCAGGTTTATGAAACGAAGATCTCAGATAAAAACCACATAACCAGAGATGTTATTTTTGCTAAAAATGTTTATTTCGACGAGATTGGGAATGTTGCAGGAATTGTTGGAACTTATATAGACATTACAAAACAGAAACATGTAGAAACAGAACTTCGTAAAAGTGAGTTAATGCTACTTACCGTATTGGATCATTTTCCAGGAGTTGTATTCTGGAAGGATACAAATTCAGTATATATGGGTTGTAACAAAGCATTTGCCTCAGCTGCAGGACTAAGAAATCCAACTGAAATAGTTGGTAAAACTGATTTTGATTTACCCTGGTCTGAAACTGAGGCTTTAAATTATCGAATCGATGACAGGGAAGTTATGGAAAAGGAAATAGATAAACTCCACATCATTGAAACGCAACATCAGGCCGATGGGAATATTATATGGTACGACACGAGCAAAATTCCGTTACGGGACTCGGCAACGAATGTAATAGGGGTAATAGGTGTATCAAACGATATAACCGACAGAAAACTTGCCATAGATGCTTTAAAAAGAAGTGAAGAAAAATACCGGACTATTGCCAACTTTACAAACGACTGGGAATATTGGCTCGACTTAAACGATAACTTTGTATATTGCTCTCCATCGTGTGTTAAAATTACAGGGTACAAAGCAGAAAACTTTATTCACAACCCCAATTTATTTCTCCAGATCATACATCCCGACGACTTAGAGAAATACTTGCAACACAGAATTGAGCGATTTACTCATCAAAGTAGCAGTGAATTTCAATTCAGAATAATTACTAATGATGGTGAAATAAGGTGGATAGGTCATATTAGTCAACAGGTTTTCAACGAATCAGGTGAGTTTATCGGAATACGAGGCAGTAACAGAGATATTACTGAAAGAAAAAAAACTGAACAGCAAATCAAAAACAGTGAACGAAAATACAAACTATTATCAAAAAATATTAACGATGGCGTTTTTACGTGCCGAAATGGCATTATTGAATATGTAAACTATTCGATGAGTCGGATTTTTGGTTATGAAGAATCAGAACTTGAAGGCATGAAAATCAGCCAATTGATTGTACCGGAACACAGAGATGATTTTGAAATCTTTATTTCAGTTGAGCCAACCAAAAATCAAACAAACAATACTGATATAGAATGTAAACGTAAGGATAATTCGACTGTTTTTGTTGAGATATTTACAAATTATGTAGCAAGCGAAGGATTATTATATGGTGTTATTCACGATATCACTGAAAAAAAACAAATTCAGGAGAAAAATATAATTAAAGCCATTATTCAAACAGAAGAAAAAGAACGTGCCCATTTTTCCAAAGAACTTCATGATGGATTAGGACCTTTGCTCTCCACAATTAAATTATATTTGCAATGGTCATTAAGACCAAAAAGCAACCGATCGCGTAAGGAAATAATTATGAAGGCAGAAGAAGTTTTGGAAGAAGCGCTTACGGCCGTGAAAGAAATTTCGAACAAATTAAGTCCTCATCTTCTCACAAACTATGGATTGACTTCAGCGGTTCAAAGTTTTGTCAATAAATTGGAAGAAACCCACACCATAAAAATTGAATTTCAGAGTAATTTATCGCGACGTATAGAAATGGAAATTGAAGTAGCATTATACCGCGCAATAATTGAATGTGTAAACAACACCATTAAATACGCTAAAGCCCGCCACATATATTTAAAAATAAATGACACAGGGAATCATATACAACTGCAATACCGGGACGATGGTAAAGGTTTTGACATTGTAAAAATACTTCTGGAGAAAAAGGGATTAGGGTTATTTAATTTGCAAAACCGGATTCAAACCATTGGCGGTGAAATTAAAATGTTCAGCAAACAACGTGAAGGCGTTAATTATCAGATAAATATCCCCGTTAAATGAAATTTGAATTTTTAGAAAATAAAAAAATATATTTATGACTTCAAATGAAAATAAAATACCCACGATTGTAATAGTGGATGATCACCTTATTTTCCAACAAGGATTAAAAGCGATGATTAACGCCGAAGGAATTGCAAAAGTGATAGGCGAAGCGGCAAACGGAAAGGAATTCATGGAGATTCTATTACACTCTAAACCCGATTTGGTTTTAATGGATATTGATATGCCCTTGATGAATGGGATGGAAGCAACCGAAAAAGCGGTTGAATTGATTCCTGACATAAAAATAATTGCTCTCACAATGTTTGGCGATGAGGAATATTATTACAAAATGATAAACCTCGGCGTGAAAGGATTTATATTAAAAAC
>CAYNHC010000029.1:3579-4889 GCA_964396705.1 uncultured Paludibacter sp. | reverse complement strand
TTAGAAAAAACAGCATGTAAAAACACACCAAGTTTAATACTTTATGCACTTAAAAACAAAATTATAATTGTGTAACAACCTACAAACAATTAGATTCTATTCACTTAAAAGTCATCAATAAATTTCAGATTTAAACACCTTATAATCTTACATATAAAAAATTAAGTAGTACTTTAGGAGGATACTAATCTACATATAAATACCTACCCCAAAATAGGACTAAAGTAGCAAAACTTTACGCCTTTGTACCGTTGTATTTTGTTATTTATCTACTTAAATTCGCAAGTATAAGTTCAATGATAAATAATCAATTTAAAAATACAACTATGAAATCAGCATTTTTTAAAAAACCAACAATTATACTTGTTGACGATCACTTAATTTTCAGACAAGGTTTAAAATCACTAATTACAATGGAAAATATTGGAAAAGTAATTGGTGAAGCTTCAGATGGAAAAGAATTTATTGAATTACTAACTTTACCTGCTCCGGATTTGGTTCTTATGGATATTGATATGCCACACATGAATGGCATGGAAGCTACCGAAAAAGCATTAAAAATAGTTCCCAACTTAAAAATAATTGTATTCTCAATGTTTGGCGACGAAGAGTATTTCCGCAAAATGGTTGAACTTGGTGTGAAAGGGTATATCTTAAAATCGAATGGCATTAATGAAGTGGAAAAAGCCATTGAAGATGTTATGAATGGAAAAACTTACTTTTCGAATGTGCTCCCAAGCAGTCCGGTAACAAAAAAAGAACAAAAGCAAAACAAAGAAATTACCGAAGAAAACAAACTTCATATACCTTGGTTTTGAGCAATTTAGATGACACAAAAAGTAAAATAAAAAACCTTTTTCAATTTAACATTTAAATATTTTAGCGCCTGCAATTTTTCAAAACTGCAGGCGCTAAATTCTTCATCGAATCACTCTACTGAATATTACCTTCAAAAATATACGAAGAGAAAATACAACATTTCTATGTGTTTAAATATTTTGAAGGTGAACAACCAAACTGTGCTTTAAAACATTTGCTGAAGTAGAACGGATCATTTATTCCTACCATGTATGATACTTCAGAAACATTATATTTGTAAGTTTTAAGCAATTCAGCTGCTTTTTTCATTCGTCGCACCCTTATAAATTCGTTTGGTGTGTAACCTGTTAAATACTTCACTTTTTTAAAAAATAGCGTTCTACCTGTATTCATTATCTGTGCAAATTCATCTACCGAAAAGTCAGGATTGGTAATATTCTGTTCGAGAATTGCCTCCACTTCTTTAAGGAAATGGTTGTCTTTCTCGGGTA
>CAYNHC010000029.1:0-3479 GCA_964396705.1 uncultured Paludibacter sp. | reverse complement strand
GTTGCAAAATCGTCTTTTAATTTTTTTGTTAACTCAAAACCATTAAGACCCGGCATCATTACATCACATATTATTAAATCAGGGTCATCGTCCATGCTCCTTTTTATACCCTCATTGCCATCCGGAGCTGTAACAACCTCGAAATAAGGGCTTAACTGATTGTTTAAAAAATCACGAATATCATCATTGTCATCAATCACCAAAATCTTATAATTTTTTCCTGCAAACGGAACATTGGGCAACAAATGAAGTAAAGTGTCATTCTCGACAGGCTGGATAAATTCAGAAATATTATATACTTTATTTTTATTCTCGCCGGCAACCACTACTTGTTCATTAACAAAATCATCTTTGCTGTAAACATTACTATTCAATGAGAAATCAACAGTAAAAACAGAACCTCCTCCTTCATTTTCGTTAAAATTTACATTTCCTTTGTGTAATGCTGTAAATTCGTTTACCAACGAAAGCCCTATTCCGGTTCCGGATTCAGAGAAATTAATCTGCATGAAGCGACTAAAGAGCAGGTTTTGCTTTTCCTTAGGAATGCCAATGCCATTATCAGTGACCGAAATCCGCAGAAGTTCAGCGGCATCATCTGCTTCAGCTATAAGTGAAATTTTCCCACCACGGGGAGTGAATTTAAAAGCATTTGAAAGCAGGTTAAACACAATTTTATCCACCTTATTTTTATCGAAATAAACAGGAATACTTTCGCGAGATGGAACAAATTTATATTCTATATTCATTTTCTCGGCTACATTTGTAAAACTCTGATATATTTCCTTTAGAAAATCAACAGCATTAACACGTTGCAGATTAAGCTTTTGTTTGTTATTCTGCAATTTACGAAATTCAAGCAATTGTTCAATCAACCGAAGCAAATGATTTGTGTTTTTGTCCAAATCTTCCAGAATATGCTGTAATGGCTCCGAAAACTTGTTTTTAAGATCGTAAAGTGTGTCCACACTTCCTTTTATAAGCGTAAGCGGAGTACGAAATTCATGACTTATATTAGTGAAGAAACGCAGTTTATAATCGGTTAACTGACGTTCAACTTTTACGGCATTATTTAATCTGTAAAAATTTAAAACAATTTTATAAGCAAAATAAATAATTGCAACTAACAAAACTAAATACAAAAGATAAGCCCACAATGACAGATAAAACGGTGGTTTTATTATAATTTCTATTGAAGTGAAATTGTCATCCCATTCACCTTCGCTATTCGGACTTTTCACTTTGAATATGTATTTTCCGTGGGGAACATTGCGATAGGTTGCAATATTGTAAGCTCCGGTTGTATTCCAACGCTTTTCGTAGTTCTCAAGAATGAACATGAACTGGTTAGCTTTAGGGTCCAAAAAGTCGAGATTGGCAAATTCAATATGAAATACCTTATCGGAAGCTTGTAATGTGATTTTATCGGAAAACGAAATAGATTTTTTTAATGGCGCATGTTTGTCATCAATTTTTGCCTCGGAATCGTAAATAAAAAAGCCGGTTAAAACCACTTTGTTTGCTTTGGCTTTTTGTTGTTTGAGTTCATTGGGTTTTAAAACATAAAAACCATTCAGACTACCCCAACACATTCTACCGTCGGACATAGTGAGGCAAGTAGTTTCTGAAAAAATATTGGAAGAAAAATCGTCTGAGAATTTATAAAATCTAAAAAGATTAGAGGTCGGATTAAAAGTTTGAAGACCACTTTCTGTACTCACCCAAAGAGTCCCGTTTCTATCTTCCTGAATAGACATAATATTGTCGTTGGCTATGCCCTGTTGATTTTTATATACCTTAAATATCCCATTTCCTTTTTCATCTTCACCTTCGAATAAATTTATTCCTCCACCGGCTGTTGCTAACCAGATACGATTTTGTGAATCCTGAAAAATAGATCGAATTTCGGGATTACTAAGTCCATTAGAGTCACTTGTATTGAACGAATAATGTTTGAAAGCTTTTGGATTTTTCAATAAATTATCGGGGTTAAACCGGATAACTCCGTTTGATGTTGCCACCCAAATATCTCCATTATTGTCTTCAAAAATACTACGGTTATAACGTATCCAGTCATCTGTGTTGAAAAATGTTCTGAAACCTTCAGTATCATCAAAATTTGTTTTCACACATAAACCTCCCCCGAATGTAGCCACCCACAAACGACCCTTTCTATCAAATAATATATCAAAAACATTATTATTACTTAAGCTTCCCGGTTTCGCTGTATTCTGATAGTACACTGACTGTTTAATGTTTCCATTTTTTAGTTCAATCAGTCCATTACCACGCGTAGCTAACCAAACTGAGCCTTTGTTATCCTCTGTTATGCTGTAAATTTTATAGTTATTTGTAATCAATGGAGTTTTAGTAGTAAATGTAAAATCGTACAAATAGAGATTTCCGGCTTTAGTAGCCACCCAAACGTTTCGGTTACTATCTTCGTATAATGCGCGAATTTCGTTTGCATTCTTAACACCGGCTATTGGATCGGGATATAAAATATTTATGTCCCTGTTGATAAAGGACAATTTATTTATCCCCATATTTTCTGTTCCAACCCAAATATTTTCATTTTTATCAAGAAGTATCGAAAGCAGATAATTTGAACTGATGGATTGACTGCTTTTATCTGAAGTGTAATGATTTAAGGAACCGGTTTTGATATTATAACAAAACAAACCGTTTCCATAGGTTGTAATCCATATATTATCATGCTTATCCGGCTGGAAAAGATAACGTTCTTCATCAATGAGCAATAAAACTGAAGCAGGAAAAAGATTCAGTTTGACAACTTTAGGACTGCTGTTGTTCATCATCCATACATTTCCTGAGAAATTATTAATCCATACATTGCCAAGCTCATCCTTACGCATATTTGCCTGACCTGTTATAAATTCGCCTAAAAACTGAATGTCCTTTTCAATTGAATTATTCTTAATATTATAAAGATAAATTCCTTTATTATCAGCGCTTAACAGAATTTTTTCAGCTGAAAGGGCTATTGTTTTAAGTACAACAATATTTTTTCCAAGACTTACAGTGCGTTGTTTTTTTAAATTATGCTTGTCATAGAGTGTTATTTCACCATTTACGGAAATCAAAACTATATAATTGCCATATTCGTAGGCATTTATGTAGCTATTATTGTCGGATTGTGAATAAGGGAGTTTTTTAATTGAATTATCCTGTACAATTCTGACTCCTTTGTTGGTCAGAATCCAGATATTTTTTTTTGAATCTTCAAAAATATCTTTTACTGTATTTGAGGGAAGTTGTTTATTTGCAAAAGTAAAACTTTTTGTTTCAATTTTTTTTCCTGAAAAGGTAACGCAAATGCAACCTGAATTAGCGCTACCAAGCCAGATGTTCCTCTTGCTGTCTTCAAAAAATAAATTATGTTTGGCCAGAGAGTAATATTCATTATTGAAAATAAATTTTTCGGTAAAAGGATCATAACAATGAAAAACATCACTGTA
>CAYNHC010000028.1:7746-22425 GCA_964396705.1 uncultured Paludibacter sp. | reverse complement strand
CCGATATTTTCAGAATGGCAGAAGCCATGACACGTCACACCGGTGAAGTTGATGCATATCATCTTGGAGAAATGAAAGGATTGGGTACGCGGCACAATGTTTCGCACTGGGGATGTGGCTCGAAAGAAGCGCGAATTGGTCAGGCTGCCTGGAAACGGTTTTATTATTACCTCACCACCGATGAACGCAGTGGAGATTTAATGCGGGAAGCATTGGATGTGGAGAAATCATTGGTGAAATTTGAACCGTTGCGCATTGCTCAACCCCGCGAAAAATTTCCATACAATGCACCTATGCGCTTGCGTTGGGGTCCGGATTGGTTATCGTTGGCCGGAAACTGGATGACTGAATGGGAACGAACAGGTGACACAAAATACCGGGATAAAATTATTGCAGGACTTGAAAGTCTGACCCGATTACCGAACAATTTATTTACCGGACCCAATGGTTTGGGTTACGACCCAACAACCGGAAAAATGACGTATGATGGCAACCCGAACCGCACCAATAAAAATCATTTGGCAACCATTATGGGCGGTTTCGAGATTTTGTCTGAAATGTTCGATATGATTGATTATAAGCCATTCCGGAAAACTTTTACCGATTACTGTAAATTCTACAGTATGCCCGAAAATGACATTGAACGAACAGATAAAACAGCCAGTTGGGGCGATATTAATTTTCGTACTCCACGGCTGACTGCTTTTGCTGCCAATGAACTTAACGATGACAAATTAGCCGAACGTGCATGGAATGAGTTTCTGGGTGGCAGGCGAAGAAGTGCAAATGGAGATACTCAACCTTTGAGAAATTTATACGACTCAAAAGTTGTTTCACAGCCTGAAGTTTTAAACCCTATTCACGAAAATCCGTTTATAAGCACCAACAGCACTGCACAGTGGGGTTTGAATGCCATTTTTATGCTTGATTTGATTGGAGATAAAATTCCGGATGCAAAAAAAGCCGAAGAAAATAAAGCTTTTGATACACTTATAAATCTTAAATGGGAAAAAGTTTTTGAAGATAATTTTAAAAATCCATGGAAAAAAAACTGGTTTCTGGATGGAGAAAAAGCACAATTAAAAACCACAAAAAACGGATTGCTTTTTAAAGCCGGAGCAACACCAGCCAGCGATGCCGATCATTCAGTGCTTTGGACAAAACAATCGTTTGATGGTGATATCCGTATTGAATTTGATTTCACTAAAAAAGATGCTGCAACGAAGTTTGTAAACATTATTTACCTTTTTGCCGAAGGAAGCGGAGTTGGTGAATACAACAAAGATATTTCTAAATGGACTGAATTGCGAAAAATTCCGGCTATGAAAACTTACTTCGAGCACATTAACGCTTATCATATCAGTTTTGCAGCTTACGAAAACGAAAATTTCATTCAAACCGAAGATTATATTCGTGCCCGTCGGTATTTACCCGAACGAGGAAAAGGATTATCGGGTACTGATTTAAAGCCGGATTATTTACGTACGGGATTATTTAAAACCAATGAGAAATATCATATTACCATTATTCGAAAAGGGGACGATATATTTATGAGAACCCAAAATGCAGACAAAGAATATCTATGTCATTGGAAAACAAATGAATTCCCACCATTGAATTCAGGACGAATAGGGTTGCGGTTAATGGGATCGAGAGTGTCGGAATTCGGAGATTTTAAGGTGTATAATTTGAAATGACAAAATGCTATTATATCGACATTTTACCCAAATTCATAATATTATTAGAGCATAATCCAATATTATCATAATATTATTAGATTATAATCTAAAATTATTATATCTATGTCATTGGAAAACGAATGAATTCCCGCCATTGAATTCAGGACGAATTGGGTTGCGGTTAATGGGATCAAGAGTGTCGGAGTTCGTTGATTTTAAGGTGTTTGGACTTTAATCTTTTCCAAGGTTTCATTTCTCAAAATTTTATTGGAGATTGAATAAATAAACTCCGGTACGAAGTAAATTGCTTTGGGAATTTCATATTTGGCAAACAGTTTTTCGACAGATGAATTTAATTCAGCTTGCTGATTTGCAGAATAAGTTGAAGATTCTATTACTAAAATTATCTTTTCACCCAGTACAGCATCAGGCAAAGAAGAAATGAAATAGCTGGAAGGAATAATGCCTTCCAGTTTTTTTTCTATCTGCTCTGGATGAATTTTCACTCCACCTGAATTTATCACAGCATCAGCTCTTCCTAGCCATTTGAAAGACTTTTCGCCTTTTAATTTCACAACATCATTGGTAATCAGCTCTTTATTAGTAAGATGTGGTGCATTTATAACCAAACAATTTCTTTCATCCTGACAGATAGAAATCCCTTCTAAAACGGTGAAATAATCCGATTTTTCTCCGTTAAATCTTCTGAGTGCAATGTGCGAAGCTGTTTCGGTCATTCCATAGGTTTCGTACAAGGTAGCAGGAATTTGTGCAGCTAATATCTCTAATCTGGTATTTACATGTCCACCACCGACAATTATATTTTCAATATCGGCGGTTTTTAATGTTTCGGCAGAGTAGTTTAGCTGGTATGGTGTAATGGCTGTAAAATCAACTTTATGCTCAAGATTTTCAAACGGATTGGCTTTTGGTTCAACTGTTATCAAATTAAAACCGCCCTCAATGGCACGAACGAGCATCATTTTGCCTGCTATATACGAAGCAGGAAGGCAAAGCAATGCTGTTTTAGTTTCGTCTAAACCGAAAAACGCATTGGTCATTTTTGCAGAATTACGCATGACAGTTTTTGCAAGTCGTATTTCTTTGGGAATTCCGGTTGAGCCCGAAGTGTGGGTAATAATATAATCAGAATCGTCGAACCAGTTTTTCAGAAACTCATAAATTGCATTCTCCCACGAAGTTGCAGATTCGGGGGTTTTGTTTAGGTTATCAATATTATTTAATTGATAAACTTTACCATTGAGTTTTATTTTCTCTTGATTATTACTCATTTTTGCTTTTTAGAGCCTGTTTTGCATTCATTGGAGACACAACTTTTTTGCCTGTACGAGCTTCCAATTCTTCTCGTGCCACTCGTGCTACATTTCCACCCTGTCTTGCTACTTTGGCATTTTCGTCAAATGTTTCGGGATTTACAGCTTGCGAAATGTCTTTGGTGGAAGCTTCGGCCAACATATTCAGAATTAGCTCTGTATTTGTCATATTATCACGAAGATTATCTTTCTTTAATCCCTTAAATTGTTTGTATTCTTTTGTCGATTTTTCAGACCATGTTTTAGTGATTATATCCGTCAATGTTGCAAATTGCTGACCTTCTTCCATACCTCGTTTTTTCCATTCATCGGTTAATTCTTTTCTTATTTCAATGCTTTTCAGGCGTTGATTAATCCAGTTTTCAGAATATCCTAAGCGTAGATATTGTTCCATTGCCCTGTCGATAATTAACTCAGGATCCTGCATCTCGTCTAATCGTTCTTTTGCTACCTGAGCAATCCATAGTTTAAAGGGTTCAGCTTTTGGCGAAGGTATAGATTGAACCAGACGAAAAAGTTGCTCTGTATCAGCTACATCTGTTTTATAAAACTTTCCATCAGATGATTGCATTTTCAGTTGGTTACAGTTTGTAACCAACTGACTTCCCTCATTTTTTAATCGGTTTTTAAGTACTTTCCAATAGTTGTTAGGATTTGGGCTATCTGTTAATGCTCCAATAACATCTACAATTGAAAAAAACCATTTTTCCTTTTCATCATCCCAAACTGTACGAACTTTCTTTTCTTCGAAAATTTTAATTGCATTTTGTTGTGTCATAGTATTAAGTATTTACGCTATTTTTCTACAAATATAGTCAAAACATTTAGTAGTTTTGTAACAATTAATTCTAAACTTTTCAACAAAAAATACATCTTATTTAAGTAAAACCAAACTACTTAAATCCCAAATAGACTGATTGTTATAAAATAATTTCGCATTTTTTATTTCGAGTGGCGAAGGAATATTGTTGTGATATAATTGTCCTGTTCCTAAGCCTTGCGGAAGCTCGGAATTCAATGTGTAAGTCCATTGTGCAATGGCATTAAGTCCGATGTTTGATTCTAATGCTGATGTTATCCACCATTTCACCTGATGCTTTTCTGCCAGCCGAATCCACTCTTCCGATTGTTTGAAGCCACCGAGCAAACTTGGCTTTAAAATGATATAAGCCGGTTTTATTTTTTCAATAATAAATTCTTTATCTGACGATTTTACACCAATTAATTCTTCATCTAGGACAATTGGAATTGGTGTTTTTTTACAAATTTCGTACATTTCTTCAAACTGCCCTTGTCTGATTGGCTGCTCAATGGAATGAATATTATAAACTGCTAATTTTTCCAGTTTTCTCAGCACATCTTTGGGTGTAAATCCACCATTAGCATCTAAGCGTATTTCAATTTCTTCGGGAGAAAAGTGCTCACGAATACCGGCAATAATCTCTAGTTCTGTTTCAAAATCCAAAGCTCCCACTTTGAGTTTAATGCAATCGTAACCGGCGGCAATTTTTTCGGTGATTTGCTTTTGCATAAAAGCTTTATCGCCCATCCACACCAATCCGTTGATAGGTATTCCGGTTTTTCCTTCAGTAAAATTCGATGGAAAAAGCTTTTTCGAACCTTTGGCTTTTAAATCGAGTAAGGCAGTTTCGAGTCCGAAGGCAATGGAGGGGAAAGCAGACAAATCAATTTCATCAGGAGTAAAACCTCTATTCAGCTTTTTGGAAACTTCATCCAGTTTTTTCTGATATAATTCCATTGGGTCGATACTCAAGTTGGGAATAGTTGAACATTCACCAATGCCGGTATAACCATCTTGTTCCAATATCAGAAATGAAGATGACTTTCGCAGCAATACTCCACGCGAAGTTCCTGCGGGAAATTTGAATTGAAATTGTAAGTTTCTAATCTTGACTTGCATAGCTCATTAATTGTAAATCCACAACATTACAGGTTTCTTTTGCTTTGATATTAAACTGTCCAATTTAGTCATCATTGTATTCGAAACTACCGGACAGCCAAGGCTCATTCCCATCATTAAATGAGCTGGATAAATCTGAAACTCAGGCACAGGATCGAAAGAATGTAATACAACAATTCTTTTATAGGTATTGCTGTTGGTTGTTTCGAGACCATGTAATTTATAGTGAATATTGATGCCGTATTTACTATATGCCCGTTTGCCAATTTTATACTTTCCCAAAGAAGTGCAATAACTATTCACTTCATTGCTAAATACCGGATCGGAACCAGTACTATTTTTCCAGAACCATGGCAAACCAATCCATAAAATTCAACTTCTTTCTTTTTATAATTCCAAACAAAAAAACGGTTTTTCCCGGAATGAATACTCATGTCGATTAAAAAACAATAAGTTGTATTCATATTGTTTGTTTTGCAATAAGCAAGTGCAGTATTTGCTTTAAGTTCCAATTTATCAGCATTTTGAGACTTGATAGCTGAGTTGCAAGAAAACAGAAACAAAAGAAATAATAGCTGATAAATGAATAATGTTTTCTTCATGGGTTTAAAGAATTATTCCGAGCAAAAACATAATTGCAAATACCAGACTTGCCATCGAAACACGTGGTAATTCAGCATAGAGTTCAATGCCGTTTTTGTAGGTAAATACTTTTTTAAGATTCAGAAATAACATGGGCGTACAAAGCAGAAACAACCATTGCCAAGCCGAATGATAATTCATAGCTGTGAAAATTACGGAGAGAATAATGGCACCGGCTATCAGAAATAAATGATAAAATGCGGCGTTTCGTTCGCCAATAACCACTACGATAGTTCGTTTCCCGGCTTTTTTGTCGGCTTCGTAATCACGCATATTATTCATATTTAAAACTCCTACGCTCAACAATCCAATGGATGAAGCAGGAAGTATTACATCCCAACGGAATGCTTGTGTATGCAAAAAATAAGTTCCGATAACTCCCACCAAACCAAAGAAAATAAATACAAAAATATCGCCCAACCCGCGATAACCGTATGGATTTTTACCCACCGTATATTTTATGGCTGCTGCTATGGCTGCAATTCCCAGCGCGCCAAAAATCAGTATATTTGTGATATCAATACCTTCAGTACCAACAAGAATAAGCGAAAGTCCTGAAAAAGCTGTCAAAACACCGATTATGATTATGCCGCGCAACATACTTTTTGGTGAGATTTCACCCGACTGAACCATACGTTTCGGACCGATACGTTCAGCAGTATCTTTGCCGTTGACAAAATCGCCGTAATCGTTGGCCATGTTCGACATGATTTGCAATAAAACGGTTGTAACTGCAGCCAGTACAAATACCCACCATCGGAATCCACCATCCATCACGGCAATGGCCGAACCCAAAATAGTATTTGACAAAGCCAGCGGCAGGGTTTTAAGACGGAATGCAGCTAACCATGATTTATAGTTTGATTCTACAAAATGATTCGGTGTAAGAATAGAAGATTTCTTCATGTCATTTTATTAAAGTTGAGAAACGATATGTAACTTAGGGTATTAATTTATGCAACAAAGATAATGTATTTTACTATTTAGAATTCAGTATTTTCACAAAGGACTTTTTGTTGTTACAGTAATTTGAAAAATGTTCACTAAAAAAAATCACAATATTGAACTTTTTTGCAGTGTTTGATGTTAATTTTTATTGCACAATTTAAAGTAAAATGTGCAATAAAAAGATAATTACGGAATAGATTTATACAACAATTATTGAACAAATTTATTTCAAAAGTAATGTAATAGCAATCAATTGAAAAAAAGAAACTAACTCTCATTTAAAGAATGTATAAAATTTCAGAAAATATGGCAGCAAAAAAAGAAAGACTCAGAAAAATCAATTTTCGAAAACGAATTATCACGATCGTTTCTTTAATAATTGCACTATCTAATTTACAAGCCGAAAGTTGGAAACCCTGCAACCTGGCTGTTAATGGAAATAATACATGGGGAACATCTGTATGTGTTCATAATGGTAAAGTTTTTGCTACTAACAATAGTAATGGACTTATGATGAGTGCTGATAATGGAGAAACATGGTCGGTGGTTAATTCAAAGATTGTTGCGCCGGGGGTAAATTTATATTCAACGGGTGACAGATTATACTCATTACTTCATAATTCCGGGTGTACTTATTTACAGTATTCAATAGACGATGGAGTAACATTTAAGATTGATACTATAGGTTTACCTTTGTGTTATGCAAATGCCTCAACCACTCCAAGTTGTAATGGTAAAGCCTGGAAAAATCATTTAATGTTTTCGTTCGCCGGACCTGATTGGGAATTTACAAGAAATACTCAGAAAGCGGGCTGGGATGCTGCAAATTATTTTGATCCGAACGATTGCAGTGAATTTTTTGTAAAGAACGATACATGTTGGGCTGCAACTAATGGCGCTACAAGCAATGGAGTTGCCTGGAGTATTGATGGATTAAACTGGACAAGTCCTGTAAGTAAAGGTATTCCAAACTACTATGTGCCTACGAACATTGCATGGAGCAATAACCGTTTATTAATGATGGGGATGGATGTTGGAGCAAGAAATGCCGGAGTAGATACAATTTTAAAATACAGCGATGATTATGGTTTAAATTTTAAAGACTACAATATCAAAAAGTTTTTAGCGAAGCCCGTACAATCTACTTATGATATATTTTCAGATTATAACCACATTTATTTTACACTCTCCAATGATTTAAATGGATCAGCACCAGATTTGATTGTTAGTACCGATGGTGGTGAAACATTTACAAATGACGTAGAGGGTTTTCCTGAAGTTCCAAATACTGTTTTTATAATAAATAACATGGCATTTTTAAATGGGTGGGTATTTGCTCAACTCAATACCGGGGACTTATTTCGAAAGCAAATAGCCCTTGTTGGAGGGACTGAAAACACTCTTGCTGAAACATCAATTAAAGTGTTCCCAAATCCTGCCGAAAATCAAATAAAGATTTCAACAGAAAGCGAAGTTAAGCAAATAAAGATTTATAAAATCTCAGGCGAAATAATTGCTGCAGAAAAACAAAATACGATAGATATAACATCCTACAAACCTGGAGTTTATTTATTAAAAGTAGAAACTGCAGATAGTAAAACACATCATTCAAAAATAATAAAAATTCAATAACTTTTACTATAAAGTAATAGCAATAAGAAGTGTAGAGGTTCTATCTGCAATTTCTTGCATAAATATCCATTTTTGGATGTAAATTTTGAATTCTTGGCTCTAAACTAATTCGTGCCAGTCACCATTTACTTTTATAAGTTCAATCAACTTCTCAACGGCTTCATCTTCAGGTATATTTCGTTCAATACATTCTTTTTTCTTATACAGGCTTACTTTTCCACGACCGGCGCCAACATAGCCATAATCAGCATCGGCCATTTCGCCGGGACCATTAACTATGCAACCCATAATACCCACTTTTAATCCCTTCAGGTGTGAAGTTCTTGCTTTGATTCGTGCAATAACTGTTTGGAGGTTAAACATGGTACGACCACAACCAGGACACGAAATGAACTCCGTTTTGGTAGTGCGCACCCTTGCTGCCTGTAAAATACCAAAAGCTACCGAATTGATTGCTTCAATTGAAATATTTCCTTCATTCTCAATTAAAATTCCATCTCCGAAGCCATCGATGAGTAAAACGCCCAAATCCGCTGCCGCTTTAATTTGCAAAAGTTGCAAATCATTTTCGTTGTACTTCCTGCATATAATAACAGGAACTTCGCATCCAGCATTTAGCAAAGCGTGGAAAAATGCCCGTTGCTCCCCTACACCATTTTGATGATTTGTATAAAGTAAAACAATAATATTCTTGTGAGATTTCAATGTTTTAATCAATTCTTCTGATAATTGCGCCAAACTCAAACGTAAAAATCTTATTGAAGATGAATCTGAAAAAAGATCATTTAGTTTATCAGCATTGTACACAGTAAAATTCTCACCGCTAGCACTATTTACTTTATCTTCATTGATTAAAAAATCAGGGATTGTTGTAAATCCACCGTCCTTTGAAATGAATACTACCGGCACATTTTCACCCCCGATATTACCTACAGAAAACGTTTGTCTGCGTTTGTATTCAAATTTAGATAATAAATTACTTTCTTCTGCCTGAATACTTGGATGATTTGTTCTTTCGTTTATATACGAAACAAGTTGTCGTGCAACAGGTATTTCAGCTTCAGGCTCTTCACTGAGCGAGACACGAATGGTATCGCCAATGCCATCGGCAAGCAGTGCACCAATTCCTACAGCTGATTTGATACGGCCATCTTCTCCATCACCCGCTTCGGTAACCCCTAGGTGAAGTGGATAATGCATATCTTCCTGTTCCATTTCGGTAACAAGTAAACGAACCGTCTGTACCATCATCACTGTGTTAGATGTTTTCATCGAAATGACCACATCGTGAAAATCCTGCTCGCGACAGATTGTTAGAAACTCCATACACGACTCCACCATACCGCGTGAAGTATCACCAAATCGGTTCATCATTCGTTCGCTTAACGAACCATGGTTAACGCCAATACGAATGGCTGTATTGTGTTTTTTACAAATATCGAGAAAAGGTATAAACCGTGCCCGAATTTTCTGATATTCAGTTTCAAATTCTTCGTCGGTATAATCCGAAGTATCGCCTATTTTGATGCTTCCTACATAATTGCCGGGATTGATACGCACTTTTTCAACGTATTGCGCAACCACATCAGCTGCATTGGCATTAAAATGTATATCGGCTACAAGCGGGGTCAGGCACCCTTTTTCACGCAAAGCTTCATGAATTTTGTGTAAACTTTCGGCTTCACGAACACCCTGAGTAGTAAAACGGACAATATCGCCCCCAGCTTCCACTATTCTTAAACATTGTTCAACTGAATTTTGTATATCGTTTGTATCGGTATTTGCCATCGACTGTACCCGAACCGGCTTATTACCACCTAGTACTACATTTCCTACATTAACTTCATCGGTTATTCGTCGTGAATAATTAAATTGATTTACTTTCCACATATTATTGATTTCAATTTTTTATCGACTATTTTTTCAATTTACAGAAACACCAATAATTATATTCGATGTTTTTACAAAATTAGAATTTTATTTCAGTAATAACAGTCATTACGAAGAAAAGTTTCAGCTAATAACTTTATATTTTTGTTAAAATAAAATTGCTATTTATGCTAAAAAACATATTTTTTGAATATTTTTTATTCAAAAGCATTAACTTTGCAACAAAAATTAAAATATTATGCATTTTCAACCAAAAATTCTTCAAACGCTAAAAAATTATAACAAAGAGCAGTTTTACACCGACCTAATGGCAGGTGTGATTGTTGGAATTGTAGCATTACCATTAGCCATCGCTTTTGGAATTGCTTCGGGAGTATCGCCAGAAAAGGGACTGTTTACTGCAGTAATAGCCGGGTTTATTATTTCACTTTTTGGGGGAAGTAAGGTACAGATTGGCGGACCTACGGGTGCGTTTATTGTAATTGTTTATGGCGTTGTTCAAGAGTTTGGCATAACCGGATTGGCAATAGCTACAATGATTGCAGGTGTTATGCTGATTGCTATGGGAGTATTAAAACTTGGAAGCGTTATAAAATTTATTCCCTTCCCTGTTGTTGTTGGTTTTACTAGTGGTATTGCGCTTACAATTTTCACTACACAGGTAAAAGACTTGTTAGGATTACAAACAGGCGAACTTCCAGGAGATTTTATTCATAAATGGATCACATACGGTCATTTTATTGACACTGTAAATTTCTGGTCGCTTGGCGTGGGAGTTCTTTCTGTACTAATAATTATTATCACACCAAAATTTTCAAAAAAAATACCCGGTTCTCTTATTGCTATCGTTTTTATAACTGCAATAGTATATTTTCTCCGTGAAAAATTCGACATCACAAGTATCGAAACCATTGGCGACAGATTTACTATTAACGCATCCTTACCTAAAGCAGATGCCCCTGAAATAAGCTTTGCAATTGTTCAGATGTTACTTCCAACAGCTTTTACCATTGCAATGTTAGGAGCTATCGAATCGTTACTATCGGCCACTGTAGCTGATGGTGTAATCGGTGATAAACATGATTCGAATACCGAACTCATAGCACAGGGAATTGCAAATGTAGTTACACCAATTTTTGGAGGAATTCCCGCAACAGGAGCCATTGCTCGCACAATGACGAACATAAACAATGGTGGAAAAACACCGGTTGCAGGAATCATTCATGCTTTGGTACTTTTAATGATAATGCTTTTTTTGGGCAGTCTGACCAAACACATACCAATGGCTTGTCTGGCAGGTGTACTTGTAATTGTCGCCTATAACATGAGCGAGTGGAGAACTTTCAAAGGTCTTTTGAAAAATTCGAAATCGGATGTAACTGTTTTGATTGCAACTTTTTTACTTACAGTAATTTTTGATTTAACCATTGCAATCGAAATAGGCTTATTGCTTGCAGTATTGCTATTCTTACGTCGTATTTCTGAAACAACATCGATATCCATTTTCAAGGATGAAATATCTGAATCTGACTATATTGAAGGCACATTTGATACCGAAAAACTTAAAGTTCCTAAAGGTGTAGAAGTTTATGAGATTGAAGGCCCATTCTTCTTTGGGGTAGCAAATAAATTTGAAGAAACAATGAAGCAAATTGGCGATAAGCCCAATGTAAGAATTATACGAATGCGTAAAGTGCCATTTATTGATTCCACAGGCACACACAACCTTAGCAATCTTATCAAAATGTCACAAAAAGACAAAATACATGTTTTACTTTCAGGAGTGAACGAAAATGTAAGAGCTGTTCTTGAAAAAGTGGGCATTCAGAATTTATTGGGCGATGAGAATATTTGCAGCAATATAAATGAAGCGTTAGAAAAAGCTGAAAAAACAATAAGTATGTTAGAAGTTAAAGAAAAAGCAAATAAACAAAAAATTTAATTTCTGTACACACGACAAGATATTTGAAATCATAATTTAGATGGAATTTGAATTCACTAATAGAATTTGACAGTAAATTCTACACTTTCAAATTGCTGCTTAAATTATATATTTAATGAATTAACGCAATAAATTTTAATATCTCAAAGCAAAAACTTATTTTTGTGTAATTTTTTTGATAAAATGACAAACAAGTACGAAGAACTTATTAAAGCATTTGAATCAAAACTACGAAAACTTATTTCGGAGTATAAGTTATTGCAAGATGAAAAACATCAATTGGAAGCGAAGTTGGCACAAAAACAAAACGATTTGATTGAGGCTCATCACAAAGTTCAGGAACTTCAAAAAAATTACGACCATTTACTTATTGCCCGAAACTTGGGAACATCGGCATCAGACAAAGCCGAATCCAAACAAAGGATTGATAAATTGGTGCGGGAAATTGACAGTTGTTTAGCTCTTTTAGACGAATAGAGCATTATGGAAGACACATTTTTAATTCATGTACAAATCGGGGGACTCAGAATGCCTCTTCGAATTCCCCGTAAAGACGAGGAAATATATCGCAAAGCTGAAAAAATGCTGGTTAAACATTTGGATGAATACCAAAAAATTTACAATCAGCGTTCGTATCAGGATATACTGATTTTAGTAGCATATCGTTTCGCTGTTATACTTTCAGATGAGCAGATGCATCAGGACATTATCCCTTTAGCTGAAAAAATTGAACAATTAGACGAAGAATTAAAACATTTACTTTCAAAAAAATAAACAATAGTTACTGATTAATAAACAGTAATTTATAAACAATTTATACCGCATTCCGTTGAATTAACCGGAACAAATTTATTTTGTTCCCAATAGTTCGATGAAATGCGTTTTTTATTAATAATTAAACAAATAATCTATAAATAAAACACAAACAAACAATTATAAATCAAATCAATTATGTTAATAAATATATTAATAGGACTGGTTTCTTTTTTAGCAGGTGCCGGAGGATGTTTTATCATCTTCAGAATGCTGAATAAAAAAACTGCCAGGGATGTTCAGGCGGAAGCTGAACTTTTAAAGAAAAATAACCTGATAGAGGTTAAAGAAAAATTCATTGCTCTTAAAGCAGAACATGAGCAACAGGTTCAACAACGTAATGCAAAAATACAGGAAAGGGAAGTAAAACTTCAACAACGGGAAATGCAATTGAACCAAAAACAAGGTGATTTGCAACGAAAAACAAACGAAGTTGAAGCACTACGCGAGGGTCACGAACAACAAATGAGTATTCTGGACTCAAGAAAAAAGGAAATGGAACACTTGTATCGTCAGGCGCAAGATCAACTCGAAACTATTTCAGGACTTTCGGCAGAACAAGCAAAAGAAAGATTAGTTGAATCGCTGAAAGAAGAAGCAAAAACAAATGCAATGTCGTACATTAATGACATTATGGATGAGGCAAAAATGACTGCCAATAAAGAAGCTAAACGAATTGTGGTACAAAGTATTCAAAGAGTAGCTACCGAAACAGCCATCGAAAACTCAGTGACAGTTTTCCATATTGACTCCGACGAAATTAAAGGACGAATTATCGGTCGCGAAGGAAGAAACATCCGCGCTTTGGAAGCTGCAACCGGTGTTGAAATTATTGTTGATGACACCCCGGAAGCAATCGTACTTTCTGCATTCGATCCAGTTCGTCGCGAAATTGCACGACTTTCACTTCATCAATTAGTAACCGATGGCCGTATTCACCCAGCACGTATTGAAGAAGTGGTGAACAAAGTTCGCAAACAAGTTGAGGAAGAGATTATTGAAATAGGTAAACGTACCACAATCGATCTTGGCGTTCATGGTTTACACCCCGAATTAATCCGCATGGTGGGAAAAATGAAATATCGTTCGTCGTACGGTCAAAATCTTTTACAGCACTCACGCGAAGTAGCGAACTTATGTGCTACAATGGCTTCAGAACTTGGATTAAATCCTAAAAAAGCCAAACGTGCCGGACTTTTGCACGATATAGGGAAAGTGCCTGATGATGAACCGGAATTGCCACATGCTATTCTTGGTATGCGTTTGTGCGAAAAATACAAGGAAAAGCCGGACATTTGCAATGCAGTAGGTGCTCACCACGACGAAGTGGAAATGGAAACGCTAATTGCTCCAATTGTACAGGTTTGTGATGCTATCTCAGGCGCTCGTCCGGGTGCTCGTCGCGAAATTGTTGAAGCTTATATTAAAAGATTGAACGATCTTGAAAATCTGGCTTTATCATATCCGGGAGTTATTAAAACCTATGCTATTCAAGCTGGTCGTGAACTTCGTGTAATAGTTGGTGCTGACAAAATAGATGATAAAGAAACCGAATTACTTTCGTTTGATATAGCTAAAAAAATACAAGACGAAATGACCTATCCGGGTCAGGTTAAAATTACAGTTATACGCGAGACCAGAGCAGTAAGTTTTGCAAAATAAATCAACAAAATCTCCTTTTGGAGATTAAAAAATGAAATCGGTAGTAAGTAGCGTAATATAATTTTGCTAAGTACTACCGATTTTTGAATATAGAAATAAATCGGCTAAATTTGCATTCTATTCTTTTTGAAAAAAAGACATTAATTCTTGGATTTTTTGACCCGAAATTTACCAAAATATACAAAACTCCCCGTTAAGATCTTAAATTATCTATAG
>CAYNHC010000028.1:0-7646 GCA_964396705.1 uncultured Paludibacter sp. | reverse complement strand
CCGAAATTTACCAAAATATACAAAACTCCCCGTTAAGATCTTAAATTATCTATAGAACATGATGTTCATTCTTCAATTATAAAGAATTACTAGTGAAGATTTGGTGAAATATTTTAAGATTTAAAACTTAACTCCAAACCTTAAGAATCCAACCAAAGCATTGTCGAGTTTTTGATCTGTTCCTGCGGGATTTATAATATATTGTATGTCAGGTCTGACATATAATCTTTTATAAATATTCAATTGATAGGTCAGTTCTATTGCAGTTTCACTCCCAATTTCATTGCTGTCTATTCCAGCATAAGCTATTGCCATACCAAAAACATCGTTTTCTCTCTTTCTGAAGGGAGTTTTTAAATTAAATCCTAAACTGTAGAAATGGTTATGGTTATTAATACTTCTCGGACTAAGACCGATTTGCGCAAATAAAGAGAATTTATCAGTTATCTCCTGATCGGCAACGAAGTATAAACCAAAGTTTTTTTGAACTTCTTCATTTAAATCATCATGCTTGTGATAATAGGCGCCAAGCTTAAAACTTCCGTTCAGATTTGTTATTAAACTTTTTGAAAGCTGAAATTCAGATAAAGTTAAAAATCCATCTGTTTTATTTAGTCTCCATGAGATATTGAAAGGATTATTTTCAAAATCATCCGGAGTTCCATCGAATAAAGCTGCTTGAAATATAAAATTATCACTAACTTCCCATTGCATACTAATTCCGAGAGCTGTTAAAGGAAAAATGGGAGATGGAATATTATCGGCAATGCTTGAATGTATTCCAAACGAACTATTGGTGAATAATGCTCCATTTTCGGTTGTAGCAAAATTTACGTTCAGATCCTGAACACCTATAACGACTGACCATTTTGAAAACTGTTGTTTGTACCAAAACTCGTACAACCAGGTCAGGTTTCCTGCTTCAATATTCGAAACGCCCTGAAAATCACCCACTAAATTGGCTGATGGTTCACCTCCGTGAGTATTTGCAATTTTGATGTAGGCTTCACCACCTTTCCACCAACCTGCTTTTTCTGTATCGAAGTCACCGTTTAATGTTGCCATGCCTAAATATGCAAATCCTTTTTTTATACCACCGTGAAAGTTATTTACAGCATCACCGGTATATGTTCCGCCATACGAAAACGGGTTTATTTTTGCATTAATAGAATGTATCTGACAGAATAAGAAAACAGAAATAATTACGACCGATGTTCTATTCATTTTCATTGGTTAATAAAATTATGGTGCAAAGTTAAGTATAATTTGCAGACGTATTTATACCCGAAATAGTTGAAAAACACATTTGTTTACTTTGTGTTTATAATCAAATGTAGGTATTCAAATAAGAAATATCGATTGGCATACCTTAAATTTAACATACAAACTTTTTTATTTAAGACTGTAAGTGTCTTTTTTTATTAATTTTGTCAATTATATTCAAAAAATCAACAAAAACAGACAATTAATGAAAAAAACTATTTTACTCTTACTCTCAATTGTTTTATTTTCGGGATTAAGAGCCGATGAAGGTATGTGGATGCTGCCTTTGATTGAAAAACTTAACATTCAGAAAATGAATGGAATGGGTTGTACACTTACTGCAGAAGATATTTACAGCGAAAAAAATGTAAGTCTGAAAGATGCTGTTATAGTTTTTGGTAACGGCTGTACAGGTGTTGTTGTATCTAGCAAGGGACTTGTGTTCACAAATCATCATTGTGGTTTTGGGGCTATTCAACAACTGAGTTCATTGGAACACAATTACCTGAAGGATGGATTTACGGCCGTAAATTATGAAGATGAAATTCCTGCAGCTGAACTTACAGTGAAATTTTTGGTGAAAATTGAAGATGTAACCGAAAGGGTAATATCTCAGTTACCTGAAGATTTAGTAGGAAAATCGAGAAAAAGCAAGCAAGACTCCATTTTGAATGCCATTAAAAAAGAAGCCGAAGACGGAAATCACTACAAAGCTCAGGTAAAATCATTTTATTCAGGGAATGAATTTTATACTTTTGTTTTTGAGGAATTTAACGATGTGCGTTTTGCCTATGCTCCACCATCCTCCATTGGTAAATTTGGGGGCGATACCGATAACTGGATGTGGCCAAGGCATACAGGTGATTTTTCGGTTTTCAGGGTCTATTCAGATTCTACAGGGAAGCCTGCTGCATATTCGAAAAACAATATTCCATATACTCCAAAGCGTTTTGCAACCATTTCGAACAAAGGTTATCAACCGGAGGATTTTGCTATGATTATGGGAAATCCTGGGACAACAAACCGATATTTAACCTCGTGGGGGATAGAAAACCGAATGAAAACTTCAAATCTCTCAAAGATTGAAGTTAGAGGTGCAAAGCAAGCAATTTGGAAATCATTTATGCAAACCAACGAAGCAATAAATATTGCCTATTCCGGTAAATATAACCGAAGTTCAAATTATTGGAAAAATAGTATAGGGATGAATAATGCAATAGTTAAATTGCATGTTTTGGATAACAAAAGAGAACAGGAAGCTAAATTTAAAATCTGGACTGAGCAAAACCCTGATAGACAGTCTAAATATGGTAATGTTCTATCGAACCTCGAAAGTACCTATTTGAAGATTTACCCTTATTCTAAATCAATAAATTACTTGCGCGAATCATTAATCGGAGGTGTGGAAATGCCACAAAAAGCAAGTTCTCTGGCTAAATTATCAAAAAGTAATATACTAATTGATTCATTATTGAAGTCTGCCTCCGACATTTATAAAGATTATTACCCCGAAGTGGATGAAGCTGCTTTAGTTGCAATGTTGAAAGAATACGAGAAAACAGCTGAAGCCGATGCTTTACCTGAAATTTACAACGTAATTCATAAAAAATTCAAAGGAGACTATAGTAAATATGCTAAATATGTTTATTCAAAATCTTCATTTAGCTCTTTCGAAAAATATTCTGAAGCTATCAGACAGCAAAAGATAGACTATAAAAATGATCCTGCACTTATGTTTTGGTTTGATGTAAATAATATCTTAAGAAACATATATTCAGATGAATATGTTGGTTACATGGAAAAGATTGCAGAGGCGGAGAGGTTATATGTAAAAGGATTAAAGGAGATGGCTCTCGAAGAGGGGAAAGTGCTTTATCCGGATGCTAATTCAACCATGCGATTGACCTATGGTAAAATTGCAGGATATAAACCTGCGGATGCTGTGAAGTATAACTATTATACAACAACAAACGGAATTTTAGAAAAGGAAAAGGCCGGCGATTTTGAGTTTGATGTACCTGAGAAACTAAAAGATGCAATAATTAAAAAAGATTTTGGAGCATACCTGAATACTAAAACAGGTGAAATGAACGTGGCATTTCTCAGCAACAATGATATTACAGGTGGAAATTCAGGTAGTCCTATTTTTAATGCCAAAGGTGAACTTATTGGGTTGGCTTTCGATGGAAACTGGGAGTCGTTAAGTGGAGATATTGTATTTGAGCCTGATTTACAGCGCACTATAAATGTCGATATACGTTATGTGTTGTTTGTAATGGATAAAGTAGGTAATGCTAAGAGACTTATTGAAGAGTTAACAGTAAAATAGCAGGTACACTTTAGCATAATTATATTCTAATGAGGATTCGATTAATTTCATATCCTCATTTTTTTTATACTTAAAAATGGTATCCTTAATTTACTTTTAGGAAATAATGTACTATTTTAGCAACATATTTTAAAAACTATTCAAATTGATATTTTCGAGAAATAATAGCTGCGAAAATAAACAGTAAAAATTATAAAGACAAAGCAATGAGTAAAATATTAACTTTCATAACAGTTGTTTTTATATTTACATTTATAAATACACCTGTTATCGCGGGTGCAGAACAATACTACTTCGAAAAATTTCCATTCAACGAAAAATTACCATCTAATTCGGTCATACGTACTTATCACGATAAAGAAGGTTTTATCTGGTTTGGTACAAAAGATGGACTTTGCAGATTTGACGGCTACGACCTGAAGGTATTCAGATCGAGTGCGCTCACCCCCGGTAAACTGAACAATAATGAAATTCAATGCATTGTTGAAGATAACAATAATAAACTCTGGGTGGGTACGCTCGAGGGTATTAATATTATTGACAAGAAAAACTTCAAAACTTTAACATTAGATAATAAATACGTAAATAGTGAGCGTATTAATTCAATATTGTCCGACAAAGAAGGCAATATTTGGATTGCAACTTCTTCGTACGGAGTTCTTAAAATGAATCCTGAAACTTTTGAATACGAGCGATACTCTTACGATAGCGATTCGCCTGTAAAACTTAATGGTAACAATATAACGCACATTTACGAAGATAAATCCGGTAGAATTTGGCTTTCATCATGGAAAACAGGCTTGTGTCAACTCGATTGGAAAAATAAGAAAGTTTATTATGCGCCTGAGATCGGCTACAACAATAATCCGTTCAGATTTTTCGAAGATAAAGAAGGTTTATTCTGGGTTTGTACCTGGGGTGATGGAATTTTTAATCTGACATTAAACAACAATTCAGAAATGACTCTGAGCCGTATGAAATTGTCAAAAAAATCAAACATAAAAACGGATGATATAGTTTACAGTATTACACAGGATGACAAAGATGGACTTATCTGGGTTGTTACTTTCAGTAATTTAAGTGTTATAAAAAAGGAAAATGATGGCACTTTTACAGTTACTAACAGCGATGCTTATTTCTCTGATTCATCAAACAAACTTTTTCATGAAATTGTTAAAGACCGCTGGGGTAATCTTTGGTTAGGATCAATCGGTGATGGACTTTTGAAATTAGATTTTAATAAACTCACAATTCAGAATTTTACCATATCCGAAATTAAAAAAACACTAAATATTCCGCCCTATGTAACACATTTCTGCGAAAACGGTACTGGTGAGGTGTTCCTGACTATTAACCGTATAGGGCTTTTCAGTTTTGACCCTTCATCGGGCTTTATCCGAAGGATAATTAATCAGGATGCACTTAAATATAATAGTGTCAGTGCATTGCTACATGTAAAAACTGCTGATCAGATTTGGTTGGCTAACGAAGGTGAAGATGTTGTACATATTTTTAAGTCGAATAAATCAAACGATCTTGAGAAAGTTAAAAGCATCAGATTGAGCGAAGAAAATTCAGGACAGGAAAATTCAATTATTAATATGTTTGAAGATTCAAAAGGAAATGTCTGGATTGGAACTAATAACGGAATTTACCAAAAACCGTCAAATGCACCTGTGAGACTTATTTCTTCTAAATTTCAATTTGTTACCTCAATCACCGAAGACTCAGAACATAACATATGGATTGGAACCGGCAAGCAAGGTGTTTTTCTTTGTAAAACAGAAGTTGTAAATAAACAAAAATCGTATCTTTTTTATTCTGTTCCGTTAATAGTTGATAAATACAGAAGTCTGAGTGTACAGAGTATTTGTTGTTCCAACAAAGGTGAGATTTACATTGGTACACGAGAAGGTTGCTTGTTTTTATACAATAAGCAGACTGGTACTTTTTCTGATCTTAGTGGACAATTTGGAATTACCGAAGAGGGTATAATGGATATTATAGCAGATAATCATGGTGCATTATGGATTTCGACTATTAAAAACATAATACGTTATAATCCTGATAATCAATCTGCATCTTATTTTACTGAAGCCGATGGTATGTTGGTAAGTTCTTTCTTTAAAGATGCATCTATTGTTCTTAAATCCGGAATGGTGATGTTTGGAGGCAACAAGGGAGTTTGCGCTTTTAATTCATCTGATTACCAAATAACTCAACAGAAAAATGCATTACAAACTGTTACGATAACAGATATACTTATTCAAAATAAATCAATTTATGATTACAACAGAAAATCACATTTTGATGAAAAAGCACATAAAGTTGTGCTTGATTATACTGAGAATAATTTAAGTCTGGAATTTTCTGCGCTCAATTATCCTTCTGCAAATAAAATACAATATGCATATAAAATGTCGGGAGTTGACAGAGATTGGAACTATGTTGCCAATAACCGCCGGTTTGTAAATTATGCTAACCTGGCCTCCGGTCATTACACTTTTGAGGTGAAAGCTACAAACGAAAACGGAACCTGGAGTGATAAAGTCACAACAATGAGTATCGATATTCGACCTCCGTGGTATCGCAGTTTTTGGGCTTATGTTTTTTATATTATTACAACTGGTGCAATAATATTTTTTATTACCAGAACTTTTTACAATCGTATTCGACTTCGGAATGAGCTTAAAATTTCGCATATCGAAAAGGAAAAAACTGAAGAGTTGGCACAAATAAAACTGAGATATTTCACCAATATTTCTCACGAATTGCTCACACCGCTTACCATCATTATGCTCCAAATAGAGCGAATGCAAAAGAAAAACACTGAATTTGCACCGCAATTTGAAATAATGAAAGACAATGTAATTCGACTAAAAAGGCTTATTAAACAGATACTTGTGTTCCGCAAGACCGAATCAGGTAACATGAAACTCAAAGTGGTGCGAGATGACATTGTGCTTTTTGTGAAAAATATTTGTCACTCAGGATTCAAACCACAGGTTAGTGATAATGAAGTTGATTTCACATTCGATGTCGAATATGATAGTTATATGGCATGGTTCGACCCCGATAAATTAGATAAAATAATTTATAATCTGTTATCAAATGCGTTTAAATTTACACCTAAAGGCGGTTCGATTGCAGTAAAAATGAGTTTTGTCCCCCGAAGGGATCAGGTTTGTATGCGGCTTTCGGTATCGGACACAGGAAGCGGAATTTCAGATGAAGATTTGCCTAATATATTTAAAAGATTTTATATCAGTCGATCATCAGACCAAAGTAAAAGTCATGGAATTGGACTCTCTCTGACGAGTGATTTATTACAAATACACAAAGGAAGTATTGAAGTGAAAAGTCAGTTAGGTGAGGGTTCGGTCTTTACAATGGAAATTCCTGTTTCGCCAGAATCATATACCGATGATGAAAAATCGGTTGATGAAGAAAATCCTGTTGATGCTGAAGAATCAGATAATAAACAAGAAGTTTTAACCGTTTTAGATGAGAATTCCGGAGATGCAGCAATGAAACTTTCGATACTTATTGTTGAGGACAATCAGGATCTTAAAAATTTGATAGCAGAAAATTTTGCCGAAAAATATACGGTATATACTGCCGAAAACGGAATTCAGGCATTACAAATTGTACACGAAAAGGAAATTGACATTGTAATAAGTGATGTAATGATGCCCGAAATGGATGGGCTTACTTTGTGTAAAATTATTAAAAACGATATATTGACAAGTCATATCAATGTATTGATGCTAACTGCTAAAAATTCGGTTGAAGACAGAATTGAATGTTATAATGCCGGATCAGATGCATTTATTTCTAAACCTTTTGAACTGACGCTTTTAGATGCACGGGTTCGAAACCTGATTAGCAAACGAATTCAGAAAACCGAAAGTTTCAGGCGAAATCAGGAAATTAATATTTCATCTATGGAATATTGTTCGATAGATGAAGTGTTTTTAAAACAAGCGATATTAAAAGTGGAACAAAAACTATCTGACGAAACATTCGATTTTGATAAGTTTGCAATAGATATGGC
>CAYNHC010000027.1:0-22492 GCA_964396705.1 uncultured Paludibacter sp. | reverse complement strand
AGACAGGCGATGCTTACAGTAATTCCTACAATAAATGTTTTATTCAAACGCATTATCAGTTATTATTTTACAGTTATAAGATCAACGAAGTAACCATGACCTACACAAAGGAATCCGCTTTGATCTTTAATCATATCAAGAACTGCTTGTGTAAGGGTAACGTTCAACACACCAGCGGTTGATACATCAACTACTCCTGTTCCGGGTAAATCAGTCCACCATCCGGAAGTAGTGCGTATCTGATGGTATGTTGCCGAAGGTTCTATCGAATAGTGAACAGACATTACCGCACCTGGCTTAATTGATGCAAAAACACTCTGACCAATGAGGTTGAAAGTTTTGTTCGGATTGCCATCCGGAAAATCCCATGATACATAATGGTGTCCGCTCCAGAGTGTTTGCTCTGATGATATTACTATCTTAGTGCTGCTTCCAACCACTTTGTTTGCAAAGAAAGTCACATCCTTTCCGTCGGTCATTTTTCCTGTCAGCGTATATTCTCCGTCATTGAGTGAAGGGCAGGTGAACTCTAATCGACCGGCAGTTTTTACAGCAAAATTAGTTACGGCTGTACCTCCAAAATCCAGCGATGCCACTTTGTCGAGGTTAATACCTGTCATAACGCAGGTGGCATTAGCAGTAGCCCTATCGGCTCCGGTGGTAACCAATGCCGCTGAACTTACGGTAACCACATCGCCTCCATATTCCACATTGTCAGTACCAATCAGTACAACTCTTTGTTTGCCTTCGGGAACTTCCGCAGGAACAGTGTATGAAATATATGCACCTCCATTATCCGGCACAACAGTCATGGTGGCGACAGCGATGTTACCTATTTTGAGGCCTTTTACCAGATCAAGATTTTTGCCATACAGAACAGCTTGAGCACCCGGAGCTACGAATCCCTCAAAACTGACTTTTGTAGTCGATGGATCAGCGTCCAAAGGATTGACACGTACAATTCCTTCGCGAGAAGTGGTTTTTCCGGCAGTAGTGGTTACTACTACTTTCATATCATATACCCCGGCAAGCAAAGGCATGTCTATTTTTTTACCCGATGCCACTTTGTTTCCATCAAGATACCAATCTACCGCTACAAAATCGGAAGGTGTGACGGTTAATTCCATTGTAAAATTGGCATCCCTGTTGATAGTTGCCACTGTAGGCAACTCACCGTTAACACGATCGGGAAAGGTCGGTGCAAGAATATACGGTTCGTCGTCCTGACCCGCTACCGAAAACGGCTGTTCGTCGTTGCAAGAGCTGAGCATGACACTCATGGAAAACAACGCTATTAATGTTCGATATATAAGTTTCATATAATATGCTTTAATTGATGACTATTAATTCACATCCCACCAAAGAGGTGTGTTCCAACTATTCTCTCCTCCCATACGGTTCAGGGCTTCTTCGTAACTTTGTTTGTTGTAAGAAGATTCGAGAACCGGATAAGAAAGGCGAACCGGAATATCTGCACCGCCTGTAAGGAACTGTGCGAAATCATATTCGGCCGGAGATTTCAGGCGTGGATAACCCGAACGACGTACGTTAGCCCAACTTTCGGCCGGATTGGTGAGGTGAAGTATCCATGCCTGGGTGTTAATGGCAGCTTTCTTCTGCTCATCCGTATAACCGATACCATTATTGGCAATAAATGTGCTGAATTCTGCATCCGTAATTTTATCGCAATCGTAGTGGTTGGACAGAAAATCCATTGATTCCCGCACACCTTTGGCGTAAAGATCGGCAACCGTTCCGGTTACATTCCATCCTTTCAAAGCTGCTTCGGCCATAAGGAAATTTATTTCGGCAGAAGTAATAATAACACCCGGATTGTCACTTTTTAAAAAGTTATTTGCCAACTTAGGTTCTGTTTCCCTGGTCATACTTGTAGCCACCGACGGATTGGTCAAAGCTATTTCTTTCATTATATCACTTTCGTAACCAGTAGGCCATGGTTCCCATGAAAATGCTCCCGGATCACGTGGATTCATAGTGACACCTTTCGCCAGTACTTCTTCCGTAAGATCGATACGATTGTTTGTACTTGTAGAACTCATCAGTCCGTCATAATAGAAACGTGCGATGCGGTAGGTACGTGGGTCGCCCGAATTCTTCATTTGGTTGAAAAATGTAGAACACAGATAGCTCGGGTTATTGGCCGGGTCGTTTCCGAAAAGCAACTTTGACAACGCATTGCCACGATAATCAGTATAAGATTCCTGTCCGAAGCTGAATGGCACTTCAATGTATTTAATCAGCGCATCATCCGAAGCGCTGGAGAATACTCCTCCGTCACCCAACAAGGCATCTTCAAATTCCTGTTTCGCTTTTTCGGGTGCTACATCAGAAATACGCATTGCATAGCGAAGACGAAGCGAGTTCGCAAATTTTTTCCACTTGATAACATCTCCTTTGTAGATCACATCGCCCGAAATTTTATCTCCGGACTGTTGAAGGGCTGTACCGGCTTCCTTCAACTCTTTGAAAAACCAGGTGTAAATTTCTTCCTGCGTATCATAACGCGGATTGAATTTTCCATCCAGATAACCCAACCCGGCTTCGCTACAAGGAGCGTCACCATAAACATCCGTCATTAATGACATCATGTAAACCCGGTATATGCGTAATGCTGCATTGACATTTGTCAATGATGTATTTTCATTGCTACGGGCTATACCGTCTGTCAGGTTTTTAATCGCCTTTGGATAAAAAGATATCCACATACGGCCCATCTCATTGTTGTCGATAGTGTGGCGACCTCCATAATTTGTGGTGTTCCAACAACCCATCAATTGTTGTGCGAAAGCATAATGGTAATTTCGGTACATTTCCACCATTCCAAGATCACCGTAGGTCTGCAATTCAGCTGTTGTCAGCTGTGCATTAGGATCGATGCTGTTTGCCTTTGACGGGTCGGTATTTAAGTTTTCCATATAGCTGTCGCTACAGGAACTGACCGTAACAGCGAATATTGTCAGCAATAACAATATATATGTTCGTATATTAGTTTTCATTATTTTTTCAGATGATTAAAATTTTACATAAAGGTTAACACCATAGCTTTTGCGCGACGGTAGTGAACCATATTCAAGTCCCATACCGGTCGTGTTATTGTAGTTGGAATCAGGATCGATATTAGGAATATTTTTCCATACGATGAACGGATTGCGTGCTACAAAAGAGAGTGACATATCCTGAACAACCTTGCCTAACCATTTTTTAGGGAACTGGTAACTAAGGGTGATTTCACGGCATTTTACGTAAGAGTTGTCATAAATGAACATTGCCGGAGCATTGCGGCTTACACTCATCCAATAAGTTTCAGGATTAATTTTGATGTCATTTGGACGGTAAGTTCCATCTCCATTATCGATAACACCCGGAGAAACGAAACCTCCCGTTGGAGTCCACGAAGCTGAACCTTTTGCAATTCCGGCAGCCTGACGTTCCTCTTCCGATTTGTACCATGCTTCACGACCATCTAATGTGGCTAAGCTCTTACCTGATTCATAAGCCGCACGTTGCGACATAGAATAAAGATCAGCTCCAACTTTTACATCGAACAAAGCTGTCAAACCAATATTTTTATATTTAAATGTTGTATTGAGACCTCCTGTCCAATCCCATGAGGCATTACCCAGCACATGGTTGCTTTTGTCGTACACAGGTAGGCCGGTAGCAGGATCGATAAGAACTTGCCCATCAGCATTGCGTTTGAAATCAGGACCAACGATTGAACCAAAATTCTCACCTACTTTTGCAGCTACCTGCACATCAAGCCACGATGCTTTTTCAAGCTCAAACATATCCATGTTATCGGTAAGCTCCCTTACTTTATTGTTATTTTTCGAAAAATTCAGATTCAAATCCCACGAAAAATCACCAGCCTGCACCGGACGTGTGTTAAGTGCTACCTCAATACCCTGATTCTGGATTTCACCAGCATTAATCAAACGGTAAGGGTAACCTGTTGTCCAGCTCGAAGCCATACCGATAATCTGATTTCGTGAAATCTGGTTGTAATAAGTAAAGTCCAAGCCTAAACGTTGGTTCAGGAATTTTGTTTCAAAACCTGCTTCAAACGAATTGGTTCTCGTTGGTTTAAGGTCTTTATTGGGTATCACCTCATTGTCGATGTAACCAATAGTATAACCAGGATAAGTGAACTTCGACTTGGAATATACAAGTCCCAGTTTGTAAGGGTCTGTATCTGATCCAACCTGTGCCCACGACATTCTCATCTTTCCATAAGGTAGTATGTCGTTGCGCTTAAGTAGTTCGGAAAATACAAAACTACCCGATACCGAAGGATAAACATAAGTATTGTTGTTTACAGGAAGTGTTGATGATTTATCTCCACGAATTGTAGCATCCAGGTAAACAAGGTTACGCCACCCTAAATTCACAGCTCCGAAAACAGAGTTAATTTGCTTACGGTAGCTATTTTCCTGAAGACTGGTTTCGTTAAAACTCATAAGAGCTACCACATCGCGTATCTGCATATCCTGTGCAGTGATTATGGACGTTTGTTTATCAATCTTGTACAAGTTAGCTCCTACAGTACCTGTGAAATCGAAATCTTTCCATCGGTTGTTATAGGTAGCAATCAATTCAAAATTGTACATTTTGTTTTGGAACTGGTTGTTCTGAAGATAACCGGCTTCGTACCCGGGCGTAGTTGGTGCTTTGAAGTCCTGGAAGTTGAACCAGTTAAGTTCGGCACCACCGGTACCTTTTATTTTGAGATGCGACCCGATGTTCCATACGGCCGAACCATGGAGGCGGAACAGGTCTTTCTTCGATTCGTTTGAGTTTTTGTACACATCCCAGTAAGGATTCACATTGTATGGATCCATTCCGTTCCAGTTGGAATATTCACCGTTTTCATCCTGATAGGTGCGCAACCAGGCCTGATCGTAAGTGTTAGCAAGCGTCATAAGATTCTTACCTATGTTTGACTTACTGTCGCCCAATGCCGGACGGTTTTGTACATTTTCATGCGTGTAGTTGGCCGAGAAGTCAAGATCAACCTTCTTTAATGTAGTGTTTGCTCTAAGATTAAAGATGTTACGACCCATGTTTGTTTTTGGAACTATATCTTTATTCCTCAAGTCTGTAAGCGTAAAACGCAGCCCGGTATTTCCGGTACTGGACGATACTGTAACGCTGTTGTTGGCAGTCAGACCGGTTTGGAAGAATCCCGAAGTATTGTCCGGTATTATGAGATACGGATGCTCGGTACCGTCAAAATATCGTAACATATTGCCACCATCCGCTTTTGGACCCCAGCTCTTGTTCGTATTTGACACGGCATCAATGCTGTAACTACCATTGCTTCCCATTCCATAAGTCTGCTGAATGTTATTCCATTTAGACAATTGGTTGTCAACAGTAAGCGTTCCGTTATATTCCACCGAATAGCGTTCATTCCGGGCTTTTTTGGTGGTAATAAGAATTACACCATGACTTGCGCGGCTACCGTAGAGCGCTGAAGCGGCCGGACCTTTGAGCACCGACATGCTTTCAATGTCATCAGGGTTGATTGATGAAATACCATCACCCAGGTCGTAACCTCCGCTAGTTCCTGCCGAACCAAAATTTGAGTTATCCAACGGTACTCCGTCTATTACATAAAGCGGTTGGTTGTTACCTGTCATTTCTGTTGCTCCACGAAGAATTACGCGGGTTGATCCGGAAGCACCACCTGCTGTTTGACTCACCACAAGACCGGCTACCCGACCTGCAAGCGAATTGATTACGTTTGTTTCTTTCGCCTTTTCGAATACTCCGCCTTTCACTTCCTCTAAACCATAGCCTAAAGCTTTGCGGTCGCGTTTAATGCCTAATGCAGTAACTACAACCTCATTCAGAACTTTGTTATCCTGTTCCAATTTCACTGAAATCGATTCGGACAACACATTTACCTCGGCACTCTTGTAACCTAAGTATTTAATCACTAAGGTTCCACCGGCTTTTACATTCAGTGTAAACCTGCCGTCGACATCCGTAGTGGTGCCATTGGTGGTCCCTTTTTCCATAACAGAAGCGCCTATTACCGGGCCTCCTTCGTCCTTTACAGTTCCCGCCACTTTTTTTAGCGAGACACCATTCTGTGTAGTAGCCTGTTGGGCAAACGCAACAACTGGCGTAGCCATTGTTGCGATACCTAAAAGCAATGCTCCACACAACACTGTTCTTGAAATTACTTTTTCTTTCATGTGTATTATGATTATTTAGTCTCAATAATTTTTATCCAGTCAACATACATGGCTACTTTTTCACCGTCCTTCAACGCAGTTATTCCCGAAATATTGGTTATACCGGTGTATGCGCCACCAACTGCCAGATTCAGTAAAACGAAGAAATTGCCATGAAAATAGGGATTGTTCTTTATATCAAATGTATTAAAGGGAATGTTGTCAATAGACACTGCAATTTTATTTTCGTCCCAAACCATTGTGTATAGATGGTAATTGCCGTCCTGCAGATTCGCAGTAGCATTAGAGCTAAAATATTGCTGTTCGTGATTTTTGACATCAGGCCCGAAATGAAGAGCTGTATTGACACGTTTCGTTGTATTGCCCGATTTTATTCCTTCGGCATCTCCCATTTCCATAATGTCTATTTCGCCGCAGGCTGGCCATTCTTTGTTATTGTCGCCCATCAACCACAATGCAGGCCAAAGTCCGTTGGCTGTTCTAGGCAGTTTGATACTCGCTTCAAGTTTTCCATATTTGAAACTTTTCTTCGCTTTTGTATTTACTCTGCCCGACATAATTAGGCCATTTTTACGTTCGGCTGTTAGTATCAGTACTGTTTTGTCGCCGTCTTTCCCAACGGTAACATGAGCTGCATCGTAGGATTGCAACTCCTGATTGGTCCATCCGGCAGCATGGGTTTCTTTATTCCAAAATGAGGTATTGAAAGTTTTGAACTCATCTTGAAATATGACGACTTCATTCGATGTTGGCAGGGGTGGAGATACATCGGGTTCATCTCTATTCGACGAACAGGCTGTACACGTTCCCCACGCGAGGGTGATAAGGAGTGTTGTGAATTTGTTCATTTGCTTACCAAAATAGCTTTAAAGTTAAACACAGTTGTAAAGCTTCTGCCAAAGTAAATCCGGCAGACTTGGCGCAAAAATAGTAAGCTCACACTTCTTATCGGGTTTGATTGCCGACATTTAGAGTTTGATTGCTGACATATTTAATAAATAACTGAATGTCAAAGGCTGTAGAGTGGACGTTTCTTTTAGATTTATGAAAAAACCTGTAGGTTAGAAGAGTTTTTTATTGGGTAAACTATCCTTTTTCGATAAATTTGCTGGGCTGTACCCCAAAATGTTTTTTGAAAATGGTGCTAAAATATTTGGCGTTTATAAAACCGGTTGCATCGGCTACGTCTGTTACAGACATTCCCTGACGCAACAAGTCGGCTGCCCGCTCAAGACAAAGTATCCTGATAAATTCCTGCGGAGCTTTTCCTGTTAGCGACTTCAGCCGGCCATATAACAGAGTTCGGCTCATTGCCATTTCGCGGCAGAGTATGTCAATGCTAAAGTCTGTGTTGCTCATATTACTCACTACAATTTCTGTGATTCTTTCCATAAATTCGCGGTCGCTGGCCGATAATTCCGGCTCTATTCTTTTTTCATCCGCATGGTCTATCACATTAGCCGCCTTATCGGAGGTTACCTGTACTACGGCTTGTTTGAGTAAATAACTGCGTAAGCGATTCCGGTTTTCAATGGCTCCCCGGGCTTTTAGTTTCAGAATCTCTGTGCTGAACGGTTTGGCAATATAATCGTCAGCACCCTTTTGAAGTCCGGTCACGATGGAGTCATGACCGGTTTTGGCGGTCAGAAGTATCACAGGGATGCCGGCTGTCTCAGGATTATTTTTTACCGCTCTGCAAAAATCGTCACCCTGCGTTCCGGGCATCATCACATCGGAGATAATCAGATCCGGATATTCCTCCGACAAGTAGGACAACGCATCATCTGCCGTAGGCATTAAAATGACATTATATTCCGGTGAAAATGTTTTTCCGAGATATTGACGCAAATCGTCATTATCTTCCACAATAAGTACAGTTACATCTTTATTGTGATCCGACTCGATGACGTTATCTGATAATGGGTAATTGTCATCATCAGACAAACTATTGACGGGAGTTTGTCTTGACGAATTTATTGCTTCGTCGTAAACCCGTTTAAAGCTGACAGTAAAAGTGGTACCTTCTCCTTCTACCGACTTGAATTCTATAGTGCCATGAAGCATTTTCACAATGCGTTTTACCTGTATCAAACCAAATCCGGTACCAATTTCTTGTGTATCCACTGCGTTTTGTGCCCTGAACACTTTAGAAAAAGTATGTTTATGGTCGCTCTGAGGAATTCCTATGCCGCTGTCAATTATTTCTGCCGTCACCTTATTTTTGGTTGCACTAAGCACTACATTGATGTATCCACCGGCATTGGTGTACTTACATGCGTTTGATATCAGATTATCAAATATCATCTCAAGCAGATGATTGTCGCCGAGCATATTTGCCGGAGAGTCGGGCAAGGTCAGTGATAATTGTATGTTCTTTTTGTCGCACGCATTCTGGAAACTGCTGATTTCTTCTTGCAATATATCCCTTAAATCAACAGTATTAAGTTTTAATGAATGATTACCTGAGTCTATTTTTTCAAATTCCAGCAGCTGCGTAGTGATAGTATTCAGTTTGCGGATGTTTTGTCGGGCTACATCGAGCAGATAAGCAGCATTTGAAGAAAGCTGTTCATCTTTGCGGATATCATCAAGGGGCGCCATTACCAGCGTGACAGGAGTACGAATGTCGTGGGCTGTATTGACAAAGAATCGTATTTTGTCCTCGTTGTGTAGTTTTTGGAGCTGATACCATTTATAGCGAAAAATAAAGTACCCCGCCATACCGATAAGCAAAGCATAAACAATCCATGCCCACCATGAACTCCACCAGGGATGTGAAACAACTATTTCCACTTTCTTCTCGTTGATTAGTTTGCCGTCGCATTTGCGCACGCTGCATATTCGCAGCAGGTATTTGCCGGGAGTTACATTTTTATAGGTGGCGGTACCAGCTACTGATACCTCGCTCCATCCATTATCATAGCCTTCCAATATATACCGATAAGCTATATCTTCCTGATAACGCAGATTAATGGATTCAAAATTAACGGTAAAAGTATTTTGCTTATAGGCAAGGGTAATATGCCCGTCTTCCAGTCCCTCATGAATCGAAAGCATTAATTTATCTTTTTGCGATTCACTTATTCCGTCGATAGTAAATCCGGTAATCCGTAAAGGGGCAGAGTAATCTATCAAATTGATTTCGGAAGGCGAAAACCTTACGGCTCCTGAAATACCACCAAATATAAAATCGCCCGATTTCAAGCGGATGGCTGCCGACTTGTTATATTCTTTTTCTACGCCTTTGAGATAGTTTAATGATAACACGACAGAATCATTGATAACAGCAACTCCGTTGCCGGTGCTTACCCACAAGCGCCCCTTCGAGTCAGACAGGATGCCGTATATGTCATTCGAAGGCAATCCGTCGGACGATTTGTAGCTGCGCAATATCTTCCGTGTTTTGAGGTTATAAAGATTCAGCCCACCTCCTTCTGTGCCTAACCACACAGTCCCGTTGGCATTGAATAACATTGGTATAATGTAGGCGCTTATATTGTTGTGTATCTGCTCCTGCGAAGAGGCGTACCGCTCTGCTGTGTGTTTGTTCTTGTCAATGATGTAAAACCCGTCCACCGTAGCCGCCGCAATCCGGTAGTCGTCAATTACAGTAATTGAAAGCACCTGATTGACGGGATATCGCTGCTTCAGTTTTCCATTTCCATCAAGATGCATTAGTTCCCCGTCCAATGCTCCCACCCAATAATCGCCGGAGTGGTCTTTTTTTATGGAGAAGATATAATTGGACGTCAGGTTGCCCGACTGTTTGTTGAGCAGTTTCAGCACTTTCCCGTTTTTGTCCAGCATAAAAATACCCTCGCCATAAGTACCCAGCAACATATTACCGTTTTCGGAAGAGCACAAGGTTACACCCACATACTTGTTCAGGGTGTGAATCCATCGTCCCGACTTGAGGAATATGCTTACACCCCGATCGGTAGCGTACCAAATGTCGCCATTTATGTTTTCGGTTATGGCGTTTACATTATCATTCGCCAATGAATTAAGGTTGCCCCTCTCGTGAGTTATAAGCCGTGAGGGAGAATCTGTAAGTCCAATGAGCGATACTCCACCTGTGTAGCTACCGGCCCACAGGTTGCCTTGTTGGTCTTTAAGCATGGCGTATATTCCGTTACCATGGAGACTAAAGCTATTATTGTCTTCGGAATTAATAAGCAGTTCTACTTTATTGTTACGAAGATCTACCGTGTAAATTCCACTACCATCTATGCCTATTGCCATCGTATGGGCATTGAGTTTTAATATAGACCGTATCGGGTTCGTAAAAATATCAATCTCGGAATGGATGTGCGATACCTTTTGCGTGGACATATCCATTAGACGCAGCCCGTCATTGAATGTCCCGATCAGCAGTTTTGCCGTTTCTTTGTCGTAGAATAAAGTCTGAATATTCGTGTTTTTAAATGAGGGGTGCATAGATACCTTCCGCCCATTTTTCAACACACCAAGACCTGAGCTTGTACCAATAAACCAGGTATTGCCTGCTTCGACCATATCATTCACCACAACACCTGTCATAGCCGGCTTTACACTTCCTGACTTATCTTTAATATACAATCCCTTTGTAAGTCCGAATAGCTCTTTTCCATCGCTGCTTCTGACATATTTGTTGAGCATTATGCTCTCGTGAATGAAGTCTCCAAGCTTCAGTTCCTGATCGAAGCGGTCATAGACAGGCGAGTATTTATAAATTCGTCCGATATTGTCATAGGCCCAAATATCTCCGTGCTTGTCCTGAAACAACCGGATTGTTCTTCCGGCCATATCTCCGAAATAGAAATCTCCGGTAAGTGTATAATTCTTTATTGTATGGCCATTGTAACGATCAACGCCGGCTTTTGTGCTTATCCATACAGCACCGTACTGATCTTCAATAATAGTAAATACTCTGTGATTGCTCAACCCATCGGAATGAGTCAGATATCTCACATCGGTTATCGGCAATGCAGCAGCATATCCAATCGGGCTAATTAAAAATACCAGTAAGGCGAGTATATGTTGAATATTTCGGGACATTGTTTACGGGTTTATTCTACGATGAAAGCTGTTTGTGATGTCAAAGATACAATTTTTTGAAAGCAAATCACAACTGGCCGACGACCCGACCCAAAGATGCACTTGTTGTTTATCAAGTCAAAGATACAATTTTTTGAAAGCAAATCACAACTATACGGAAGGATCATCTTTACAGTTTTGTGTTGTTTATCAAGTCAAAGATACAATTTTTTGAAAGCAAATCACAACTAAGTTTCATATCAAGTTATATTTTCAAAGTTGTTTATCAAGTCAAAGATACAATTTTTTGAAAGCAAATCATTTATCCAAAGTGTATGAATTTAATATTAGTTGCTTATCAAGTGAAAGTTGTAATTTATTAAAATGCCGGAATAAATTATTCCGGCATTTTAATAAATTATTTTCAGAAAAATTTTTTTTCATATAACTCCGCAACTAGATTGGAGACTACGTCCGTCCAACAGTTTATTCGGTTTTATTCCTACACACCAATATACTTACTTCGTACAGCAGGTAAATGGGAAATGCAACCACAAACATTGTGAATGGATCGGTGGTAGGAGTTATTATAGCTGAAATCAGGAGAATGATGACAACGGCATATTGTCGGCCAGTTCTCAGTGTTTGCTTTGTAATAATGCCCATTTTTGATAGAAAGAAAGCTAAAACAGGAAGTTCGAACATGATGCCCAACGAGAATATCAAAATAAAAAAAGTGCTCAGGTACGATTGTATTGAAATTTGATTCGGCACTAAATCAGATATTGTGTAGGTGGCTAAAAACCTGATTGTTAGAGGAATTATCAAATAATAACTAACAATGGCGCCAATATAAAACAGGAGCGAAGAAACCAGAAAAATAAATCCTGTTTGTTTTTTTTCGTTGGGATAAAGTGCCGGATAAATAAAGTTCCAAATTTCGAAAAGTAAATAAGGCACAGCAAGCAACAAACCTATGGTAAACGAGGTACTAATGTGTGCCATAAACTGCCCGGAAAGGTTGATGTTAATCAATTGAATCTTGAAATCGCCCGGACAGAGCGATGGAAAATCAAAAAAGACCGCTAACTTACACAAAGTGCTATAAAACCAGAAATCGGAACTTAAGGGAGCAAAAATAAATTTTGAAAAGATAAAATCTTTACTCCCGAAAACAACGACTAAAAGCACCACCAAAACAATGATGATTCGTAAAATCGACCAACGTAACGATTCGAGATGTTCCCAAAAAGTGGCTGAAAGTTCTGTATTGGTTTTGTTAAAAAGCTTCATTTAATTCAGTGAATAATTGACAATTAGAACTCATGATTCTTATTTATCGCTGCTTTCACTTTTATCTGTATCTTTTTTAACATCTTCTTCAATATCTTTTACCCCTTTTTTAAACTCGTTGATTCCTTTGCCGAGTCCGCGCATTAATTCAGGGATTTTTTTTCCTCCAAAAATTAACAACAAAATTAAACCAATTCCCAGAATTTCAGGCAATCCGGGCAAAGACAACAACAAAATTGATAGTAACATAATATCTGTTTTTATTTTAAGAATACTTCTATATTTAATTTGTGTCTATCAAAATCCAAAATCATCCACTTTGATTGACTCATCCACTTTTTCCTTCTTTAATACAATGGTTTCGTGTAATTTAATTCCCTCAACATAAATCGCTTTATAAGGTTTTGCCGGACAAACATATTCGCAACCACCGCAACCAACACAAATCGAAGTTTCGGTATGTGGAATTGTTAATCCGTTTTTATACGGTATCATGCTGACTGCCTGTGTGGGACAATGTTCAGAACAAGCTCCACAACTGGTTTCGTCTGTATAAACGATACAATTTTCAATAATAAAATGCACCTGTCCGGTTTGAGTAACATGTTTTTGCTCAACGGTTAAGTGCTGAATTGCACCTGTAGGGCAAACTTCGGAACAGAGTGTACAATCGTAATTACAAAATCCATTATCGAAATTCAACATCGGTTGCATAATTCCAGCCAGACCATATTCGGCAAAAGCAGGTTTTAATACATTGGATGGACATTTGCTCACACACAAATGGCACGAAGTACATTTTTCGATCAAATGATCGTGACTTTTAGAACCCGGAGGGCTTATCGCCTTTGTACGGATGGCTTTATTTTTTGTATTGTTGATCAATGTTTTATCTGCCAATACTTTTCCTGCTGCAAGGCTGGTAACGCCCAATGCAAGCATAAACCTGCGTTTCGATTCATCTACAGGTTTTTGCACATCTGTTTTTGCTCTCGCATATTTGAATTTCATCGCACTCTGACTACAAACCTCAATACAATCAAAACAGTTAATACAGCGACTATAATCAATGGAATGTGCTTTTGTGTCGATGCATGACGCTTTGCAATTACGACCACAGGATCCGCACGAATTACAAAGATCGTTGTCTATTCTGATTTTAAAAATCGAATAACGACTCACAAAACCAAGCACAGTTCCAACAGGACAAATGGTATTGCAATAAATTCTTCCATCAATCCAGGCAAGTATGCTTATCGCAAATAAAGTAATCAAAGCAACAACAAGCGATGAAACACTTAAAATATAAACACTTACCTTATAAAAAGTATGGTTGCCAAATTGAGTAAAAATTGTTTCGAACAAATTATTTCCGGCGAGATAAGCGGGTTTAAAAACGTGAACGGTCATTCTTCCAAAGGCTGAATAAGGATCGAGCAAACCAAGTAAAAAGGTAACCCCAAACAGGAATGCCACAAGAGTAACGCCTGTAACCAACCAACGCAATATATTCAATGCCGGTTTGAATTTAAATCGTTTTTTCTTCTGCGTTTTTTTTGAAATCCAGTTTATGATATCCTGATAAACTCCTAAAGGACATATAGATGAACAATATACTCTTCCAAATATAAAGGTCAATATCAGCAAAAAAATGATGACACCGATGTGTAATCCAAGTAATGCAGGAATAAACTGTAAATGTAAAAGCACATGTAAATGTTGTGGAATTATTCCGGCAAAATCAAGAAAATAGAGTGTAATCAGTATGAAAAATAAAAGCGAAACGACAATGCGGATTTTTCTCAGCATAATTTAAATTTAAATTTTTACACGCTTGATTTTCAGCTTATCCAAATCCATAGTACCGATGTTGAGACTTTCGCCAAGGCTTAAATGTTTCACAGATGGAAGTGGCATTTCGCGCACCTGATTGAAGAAATTGGTAGCGGCAGTGTCAACGGCTACTATATCCTGTGAAATAAAAAGTGCTTTGGCAAGAACTACATCAGCTTCCGATTTGCCACGAGGACCATTGTCCTTCATCAGTCGGTATGAATCCACTACGTTCAGCACAGCAGCTTTTTTCAAGGTACAAACATCGGCAATACATTGTTGTAAATCGTTTTTATGGAAAAATCCTCTGTCCCATACAATTCCCATGTGGTTTTTCATTGAAATGGACATTTTTGCACCACCATGATTTTTCAGAACCGGAACATTTATCCATACATCACTATCGAGAATGGCTGTATGAACTTTAGTGGATTTCAACACTTTACCTCGTGGTAACGACACTTCACGATAATAGGATTCCTCATGTGCAGGAACTATTTTGGCACCTGCAGCTTTGGCGGCCTTTTCAATTCCGCTGTTCGCATAACATTTACGCCAGTCATCGCAGGTATGGTCGAAAACAACCACTTCCTTCGCTCCCGCTTTAATACATTGACGGACAATTTCGGCAATCAGATCAGGATTGGTATTTCCAGCCAGTTCAGGCACTTTATCCCAACCTATATTTGGTTTAACACAAACTTTATAACCCTTTTTTACAAATTTGCTCATGCCACCCATTTCGGTAATCCCTTTGCGGAACATTGCCACCGGGTCACCGCCCATAACAGCCACTAAATCGTAGTTTTCGACCGGAGCAACTCCACTGAAATTCTGCGACATCATTGTCATGGCTCCACTTTGTTTAATGGTCAATGCTGCTCCTGCAAGCGCTAATGCTTTTAAAAAATCCCGTCTGTCCATATGAAATATTTTTATACCAAATTTTTATCGAGAGGTTAACTATATTTATATTTTGCTGTTTGTTACTCAATTTCTACCTAATAAATTCTTATAAAATGACATAAGTAGTAGAAAAGATATAATGTTGTATTTTCTATTTCGACCTCTCCCTGAATCCCTCTCCCAAGGAGAGGGACTTAGCCGAATGCAACGTTGAAAGTTTTACGACATTATATGTTTCCACTTACTTAAATGGTATATAAAGTTATTTATTTAATTAATTATTTGTCAGAAATAATCATTTCTTCAATGATTGAAATTAACTTTGAAACCGGATTCAAATAAGGCAAAACCCTTTCTTCAGAAAAATCAAACAAATCATCATAATCTCCTTTTTGACGCCATGTAAATAGCTGAGAATATATTCTACCGTATTCCTTTCCTATTTTTTCTGTTTTAACAAAATGCTCGGTAAAATTTGATTTTGCACCATTATGTGTCGTAGGATTTAAATCAGATGCCAATAGCAAAGCCATTACAGCATAATAAGAAGCGTAATACAATCTGTTTATGGCTGAATTCCATTTTTTATTATCAACCAGAATCCTTGCATCGTCCAAAGTATCTTTAGCTCTGAATAATCTGTAATTAATTAAATCTTCCTTACTTCCCGTCATTTAATCTTTATTCCTTCATTATTAATATTTGAATATAAAGGTGTTGCCGTATGCTTGGTTGTCCAATCTAGTTTTGTATAAATCAACGGAGAAATTACTTCCCCTGTTTCAATTTCGATATCATAGAAGTTATCCAAAAATTTTGTTTCAAAATCAAATGTAATATTTTGACTATTAAGCAAAATCAACAAATCCCAATCAGACATTTTTTTTGCTGTTCCTCTTGCCCTTGAACCATACAAATAAATCTCCGAATCAGGTGAAACTTGATTAGCCACATCAACTATTCTTTTAATTATGAAATCTTTCTTTTTCATTAATCTTTTATCTTTGTTCTTTTTCCTCTATTCAAATATTCCACGGAAACCGGAAACACATTTCATTGAAAAGTGCATAATCAGCATTTCCATTGACTGCAAACGTTTTGATCAACGCAGCCTCTTTTAGCAGTTCCTTTGCCAATTTTATTGTCGAACCGGATTTTATACGGTCATCAACCAACAGGACTTTCTTGTTCTTGAATTCAAAATCGATTGGATTTAACAACACGGGTGCATCATACCTTGGTTTCTGATTTTCGTCTTTAAAATTGATTTTAAGAATTTGAACATCAATCAGTAATCGTTGATTAATAATTCCGGCGGGAACAATACCTCCATTGGCAATAGCAACAATTATATCGAACGTATCATCGAATTCAATATTTGCAAATCGTTCAAGAACTTCCTCAAAACTTTTTGTATTGATCATAGTATTTTATCGGACACCAATCAAACTTTCGAAATTGCTTTCAGAACAAGGTATCCTCCGAAAATCTGTAACAACATACCCGGAAAACCGATACGGAAATCCTGTAATGCCGCATTTAAGCTTCCCAAAGCAATCCATTCGATGGCCGAACCAACAACCTGATATGCAAGTACTACAAGAATAAGATTTAATAAAGTTATTGTGCCTGTTTTTTTTGCAACAAAACCTGCTGCAATAGCTAACAATGAAGATTTTGCAATAATTATTGGCACTAAAGCCATCATTGGCATCCCAAACAACAATGAGTTGATAAGTGGAGACAAAACAGCAGTTAATAAACCTACTTTTATGCCGTATTTATAGGCGGCAATTAAAGTAAAGAAATAAATTGGTAGGAACATAAGACCTCCGTTTGGAACTAAATGCGCTAGTTGAGGTAATAAAAGATTTCCGGCAATAAACGCTGAAGCAAAAATATAGGTCTTTGCTGTCAGGTAATCGTAGCTGTAAAGTTTTGCTGTTGTTGACATAGTATTTTTTTTAGAATTTATTTAAATGGAAATATTTTTCAAAAATTGTATTTATGCACAAATTTATAGAAAATGTTTGAATTACTGTATAATACTTAATGTTTTTTTGATTTATTAGGGGTTTGAATGAAAAACAGCAGTTGTAGTTTTACCTACAACTGCTGTAACTGGTAGCGAGAGCGAGAATTGAACTCGCGACCTCATGATTATGAATCATGCGCTCTAACCAACTGAGCTATCTCGCCATTTTTTTAAAAGCGAGTGCAAAGATAGTATTTTTAGAACGTTTTGCAAAGTTATTAATAAAAAATCTATGAATTTACATCAAATTTTACCCCACAATTTAAATTTTCGTCCCTAATATGACCATTTTAACCCTTGTAACATATAAACTTCACACTTAATTGAATGAAAAAAATATTTGATATTCCTTTGCAAAAATTAATCATCAATTTAGTTTATGAACTATACTCAAAGATATCGTGAACTGGAATCAGAATTTATTTTGGGCAAACAAACCAGGATAAATAATTCAAATATCTCTATAGAATTTTTTCCATTTACAAGCAATGTGGGTTTTGAAAATAATAGAGAAACAGACTTTTCGGTTTTGGATGATAAAGTTGTTGAGAACCGGCACTTTGAATATCCTGTATTTATCTATTCCAACGAAAACAAATATAAAAATGCCATTCTGTTAATGCATGGTTTGAATGAGAGATATTGGAATAAATACCTTACATGGGCAGAATATTTATGTAAAGAAACTGGAAAACCGGTAATACTTTTCCCTATTGCATATCACATCAACCGTTCTCCTTTGTCATGGACAAATCCACGTATTCTAAAATCGATTATCGATTCACGACGAAACAAAAATGGTGAAGACCGGTCGTTAAGTTATGCGAATGTGGCTTTCAGCGAAAGAATTACCGAGAATCCGCGCAGGTTTTACAGTTCAGGAAGTCAAAGCATCAACGATTTAACACTTTTGCTTACCGATATTAAATCAGGTAAACACCCTCTGTTTTGCGAAAATACGGATATAGATGTTTTCGCCTATTCGATTGGTGCATTTTTATCACAAATTGCATTTCTGGTCAACCCGAAGAACTTATTTTCAGACTCAAAACTATTTATGTTTTGTGGTGGCGGCATTTTTAGTGAAATGTTCGGTCAGTCAAGAAGTATTATGGATAAAATGGCTTATGAGAAACTGTACAAATACTACACAACAGATTTTTCGATTGAAAAGGAATCACAATTTATCAACAAGAAAGAATTAGAAGCATTTAGCAGCATGTTGAATCCGCTTAATAACACAAATGATCGACTCAGCTTCTTTTGTAATATGAAACATCGTCTAGAAGGCATTTCTTTAAAAAGAGATAAGGTAATCCCTTATCATGGCGTGATTGAGGCAGTTGGCGAACAGCCCGCAAAACGTATTGAAGTTTACGATTACGAATATGAATATTCACACGAAAATCCGTTTCCAATATTTAAAAATGAAAATTTAAATTTGGTAAACAATGCCTTCAACAGTATTTTTAATAAAGCTGCTCACTTTCTTGCATAATTACAAAATACCTTTTTACTAAATGTTATGAATTAATATTACGTCTTAAAAAAACGACTACCATTTTTCGATGATAGTCGTTTGATTGATTTTAAATAAATTGCACTTTTACATTAATGTTCTATTCCACCGGTTTCATAACTACTTCGAGCACATTTCCCTGTTCGACAATAGATTTTAACAACGATTGAACCATTTCCGGTGTAAGTGCTTCGACAGTAGCTTTGTAGTTATCAGGTAAATTCAATTTATCCTGATAATAAAGCGATACCGCACTTTGCCACCAGTTGTTTTCGCGTAAATCTTCTTCGTATTTTTTCAAAAGATTTTCTTTTACTTTTTGTAAATCGTCCTTACGAGGTCCGTTATTAATAATTTCTTTAACTTCTGAATGAATAATTCCCATCAGTTTCTGTTGTTTTTCGGGGTCGGTATCGAACTGCATTAATACTACAGCTTCGTCAATAGGTATATTATTAATACTTCCTCTAACTCCAACGCCATACGAGCCACCTTCTTTTTCGCGAATACTTTCAAGATAACGAATGTTCAGAATATTACCAATGGTCGTCATGGCTATTCTATTTTGTAAATTGTAAGGGGTTTTTGCACTGTAAATTATAAAGTTAGACGCTTTTTTTACTTTCATTTCCTGTTTGAAATAATTATTTACAAGTCCTAACGGTTTGCGAACATTATCATCAGTTTGTTTTTCAATTACTTTCTTGCCTTTCAAACCACCAAGATACGTGCAAATTGCATTTTTTACAGTGTCATTCATGAAATCTACATTCCCTGTAAATATAAATGTAAAGTCAGCGGGTGAAGCAAATCTTTGTTTGAATATTTCCAGTGCTTTATCCTGATTTATTTTATCCATTGTACTAAGATTAATTATTACAGTACGAGGATTATGATTCGTCAACATAGTATTAATTGTATCTGAGAATGCTTTGCGAGGGTCACTTGCGCTGTTTGCCAGACTGGTTTTATACATATTCATCATAGAAGCAAATGCATTGTCATCTTTACGTTGTCCGGTAAAGTTGAGGTAAATCAGCTGCAACATTGTTTCGAAATCAGCAACCGATGATTTTCCAGAGAAACCTTCAGCATATTGACTGATATATGGATTTACAGAGGCAATTTTGCCGGTTAACACTTTATTCAGTTCAATCTGATTGTAATTACCCAAGCCGTTATTGCTTACAATATTCGCAGCAAGCAAAGCAGAAGGTAAATCTGCAATTTCTTTCACTTTTGATGTTCCACCCCAACTGTAAGCCGAGAGTAAAATCTCATCTTTTTTAAATGTTGTAGGTCTAAAAACAACTTTCACGCCATTGCTCAATATCCATTCGGTAGTTCCAAGGCTGCTGTTTTGCGATATTTTCTTTACTTTACCAGCTTTAGGAGTTTTTTCAATAAGCGCTTTGTTCATTGTTTCCTCAGCTTTTGCAGTAATTTCAGCTTTTTTAGTTTCTTCAATGGCAGCTCTGATTTCAGCTTCCGAAGGAATTACAACTGCAGGTTTATCAGGAGCCATAAATGAAACAATCAGATTGTTGTCGGTAACATAAGATTTAGCTACCTGATTGATGGCGTCAATTGGCAAACCGGGTAAAATCATTTTTAAAGTGTTGAACTCCCATTCAATTCCAGGAATTACTTCATCGCTCAGGAAATGACGATAATATTCGCGTACAAGATTCCTGTTTTTCTGATTTTCACGATCGTTATAAGCATTTTCCACAGATTTTAATAAATCAGTTTTTGCTCTTTCAAGTTCTGAATTGGTAAAACCAAAACGCTTCATTTTTTCAGCTTCGAGTAAAATTGCTTTTAGCCCTGCCATTTCATTCCCTTCTTTTGGTATAGCTAATAATTGAAATGCATCTTTTGATTTAAAAATATCTCCGTAGTAAGCATTTGCGCCAACAAAAGGAGCATCGGCCTGTTGAGTTATTTCGTCGATTCTATAACCTAACATCATTGATATAAGACTGTTAACAACGGTCACTGCATATCCCTGCATTGAAAGTTTAACTTCCTGAGGCATTACATCATGCTTATATTCCAGTTCAATGCGAGTCATGGTGGCTTCACCATCTTTAACAATAGAAATGATTGGTTCAACGTTATCGTCAATCGGATATATTGGACGTTCACCAGCATTTGGTTTCGCTTTAATATCAGCAAACATGGTTTTTATTTTTGCCTCAATTTTATCAACGTCAACATCTCCTACCACAAGAATCGCTTGTTGATCAGGACGATACCATTTTTGATAATAATCGCGCAGCGTTTTGTAACTAAAGTTATTGATAACTGCTGTGTCGCCAATTATATCACGTTTCGCATATTGCGAGCCGGGATATTTCAGTTTATTCGATTCTTTCCACATCCTGCGTTCAGCACCTGCTCCGGTACGCCATTCTTCACGTATCACGCCACGTTCTGAATCAATTTCTTTTTCATCGAGCGTTACAAAACTCGACCAATCGTGCAATACTAATAATGCACTGTCGATTACTGTTTCGCGAATGGTTGGAACTTCTGATAAGTTATAAACGGTTTCGTCGAGAGAGGTGTACGCGTTGATGTTTGAACCAAATTTTACACCAATAGACTCGAAATAATTGATAATTCCTTTTCCGGGATAATTTTTAGTTCCGTTGAAACACATGTGTTCAAGGAAGTGAGCCAAGCCGTTTTGGTCATCATTTTCAAGAATGGCTCCTACATTTTGCGCAATATAGAATTCAGCCCTTTGCTTGGGTTGTTCGTTGTGACGAATGTAATAAGTAAGTCCGTTTTCAAGTTTTCCGTATCGAACCTTTGGGTCGATTGGAACAGGAGATAATTGCTGTCCAAATGCGCTGCATGTTAGGACAAAAAGAAAAATCAGATGAATAATTCTTAAGTTTTTCATTTTCATGTTGTTGATGTTGATTAATTTAGAAGTAAAAAATTATTTTTTTTAAATAAATATTCAGAATTGCAAAGGAACTGATTTTTTTTTAATTATTCATTTCTACTCAATGAATAATTGTTAAAATAACTCAGTTTTTACTATTGCTGCCAATTTTTGCGGGTTTAAATTCAGAATATCTTATTTTTGCAATAAAAAAAGATTATGGCTGAAGAAATTATTATTTCCAAGAACGCTTCCAAAATCGAGACGTATGAAGCGCTGATTCCACAAATAGCTGCACTTATTGAATCAGAATCAGATTTGACTGCTAATCTTGCCAATGTCAGTGCTGCACTACATCAAACTTTCGGTTGGTTGTGGGTTGGTTTTTATTTGGTAAAAGACAATGAGCTTGTTCTTGGTCCTTTTCAGGGTCCGGTAGCATGTACGCGTATTAAGTTCGGAAAAGGAGTTTGTGGTACTGCCTGGAAAAATGCCACAAGTTTATTAGTGCCTGATGTGGAAAAGTTTCCCGGGCATATTGCTTGTAGCAGCCTTTCTGTGTCCGAAATTGTAGTGCCTGTTTTGGGAAAATTAGGTGATGTTTTCGGTGTACTTGATGTTGATAGTGCTGAATTTGAAGTACTTAATGAGACTGATGTTTTTTATCTTGAAAAAATCAGCGCATTGATTACAGGTTTATTGTAAAATTTCAGGATTAGTTCAAGTGTTTTTTCCTGATACTTAATTTCTATAAAAAAATCCGGAGGTTGACC
>CAYNHC010000026.1:11436-22553 GCA_964396705.1 uncultured Paludibacter sp. | reverse complement strand
TATATGATTTTTATTCGGATTTTTTCGAATTAATCATCCATGTCGAAAAAACCTGAATATAATCCCAAAAAGATTTGAATAATTTTTCAGGAATATTGAATTCGAGCAATGCCTGATGATAACATTCGAGCCATACCTGACGACCTGCGGCATCGATTGTAAAGGGAGAATGCCGTTGAATCAGCATTGGTTTTCCGCGATTTTGATTGAAGTAATCGGGACCTCCGCAAATTTGAATAAAAAAATCGGCCGAGTGCTTTTTGGCTATTTCAAATTCTTCGGAATCTTTTGGGAAAAGATGTGCAATGCTGCTTTCGTGCATTAAATCGTAATGTCGGTTCACGAGTTTACGAATCCCGGCTTCGCCCATAAAAGTCAGAAATTCGGGATTTGGTCTGGTTACATCTGGTCTGGCGCCAAAAGGATATTGTTGTATTTCAGGTTTCATATTGTTACTTTGTTGTTATTTCATTTAAAACCGGAAGTTGATGAAAATGTTTTTGATTTTAAGATAAATACACTGAAATATTGATGAATGCAGAAAAATTATGTTTTGATACGACTGATTTTCACAAAAGAAACTGCGCAATGCAATTGTTTCTAAAAGATATCTTCATTCACGATTATTCAACCGTTGTTATATTTGTATATATTCTTCAACGATTTTCGAAAAAATAAATAATCATTTGAATTTAGAAAATGTAGTTTTTGCAATATGAAATAGGTGTTGATTAATTTAAATCATATTTTTAGTCATGCCCGCTATGTGGTTGAAGCAATTAAATTATATTTGTACAAAAATCCAATAGATATGTTGAAAGGAATTATTGATAACTATAGATTAATAAATAGTAAATTGAAAAAAACATCTTTTGTCATACTATTTGTTTTATTTGCAGGAGCTGTTAATGCGCAGGAAAACCTTGATTCATTGTTATTAAAGCTTGATGACGCTATTGAGAAGTCACATATTTACATTCAGAAAAGAGAAGAACGTATTAAAATACTGAAAGATGAACTTAAACGGGTTCGTCGGAATTCAATAGATGAATATGACATAAACAATCAGCTTTTTAAAGAATTTAAGCCTTATATCTGCGATTCGGCTCTCCATTTTCAGAACCGAAACATCGAAATTGCCACAATTCTGAAAGATACCCGAAGAGAATATGACAGCAAAATACAGGTAGCCTATATAATGGGCTCCACGGGCATGTATAAAGAAGCTGTTGATTTGTTGGCAACTATCGACGAAAAGCAGCTGCCTAAAGAACTTTTGGTTGACTATTATTATACTTATTTGAGGGTTTACAACGAGTTGGCTTTTTATACGCAGGATAAAAAAAGTTCGAATAACTACTGGAATGTTGGTGCACAATACGATAAGAAATTAAAACAGGTTATAGACAAGGAAAGCAATTTGTATCTGCAACTGAAACAGGACAGCGTTCGAAATTCGCGAAATTTTGTAGAAGCACTGAAAATTAATGATATATGGTTGCTTCATACCAACGAAGGAACTCCTGAATATGCTTTGGCAACTTTTCATCGCGCTATAATAAACCTGTGGAGTGGAAACAGAGCTGAATATAAACGTTATCTTATACTATCGGCCATAGCAGATATTGAATCAGCAATCAAAGATCAAGCATCGCTCAGGTTAATTGCAGAAGCGCTTTTTGAGGAGGGTGAAATCGACAGAGCATATAATTATATCCGCTTTTCGTGGAATGCTACGGTTTTCTACAATGCAAAATTGCGTAGTTTGCAAACTGCCACTATTTTATCGTTAATTGACAAAACCTATCAGGCCAAAATAGAAGCGCAAAACAAGAAGTTACAAAATTACCTGATAATGATTAGTTCCTTGTCGTTGTTGTTGATAGTAGCCCTACTCGTTATTTTTAAGCAAATCAAACGTTTATCAGATGCCAAAATGGAACTTATTGATGCCAATGCTGAGTTGAATCAGTTGAATAATAAGCTCAATGAAGTGAATGGAGAGCTTACTACACTTAACGACATGCTCAATCGAACCAATAATCAGTTGTCCGACTCCAACAAAATCAAGGAAGTTTATATTGGCAGGTTCATTGAGCTTTGCTCAGTGTACATTAATAAAATTGACGATTTCAGAAGAAAAATTTACGCCAAAATTAAAGATGGAAAATTAAAAGATTATCAGATTATGAGTCAATCTCAGGACATGATGGACGAAGAGTTTGAGGAATTGTATCAAAATTTTGACAATGCATTTTTACAGCTCTTTCCCGATTTTGTGGATAAAGTAAATGAGCTGCTAAACGAGAGCGACCGATTTGTACTTAAGAAAGGCGAATTGCTTAACCCCGAATTGCGAATTATTGCGCTTATGCGTTTAGGTATAAATGATGGTGCAAAAATCTCTCTTTTTCTCCGTTATTCGTTGACTACTGTTTATAATTACCGCACCAAAACAAAGAACAGAACTTACCTTCAGAAGGAAGATTTTGATAGCAGAATACTACAAATTCACTAAATCAGGAAATTAAGCTGATTCACATGCAAACTTAATGCAGCTCAATTTATTAATGGTTTACTTTAAACATTAAACAAACATCCAACGGGACTCTTTATATTGATATTTAAGAGTTTACAACTTATAATGTTGAGTTGTTGTTGAGTTTAATATTGTTGTATAAGTTGTAATCTTGTAATTTCAAAGCCCGCTTCACGCATTCAGCATTACAATTTATGTAATAAATACATATTTGTTTGATACCTGTCATACTACTTTTTGAATTCTGCCAACGACTATTATAATGTTGATTTACATTGTTTTAGTCCTTTTTTTTTACTGCATTCACATACTTTCTTACATCACCGGTGAAACGAGGGTGTCTTTATTCTTTACTTTTGTAGTGTCAGAATCACACTAATACTCAAAATGAAGAAAACACTTTTATTCTCACTGCTATTATTATGTCCACTCATAATAGAGGCACAAACTGCCTATGTTCGTGCTTCGGGCAAGCAAATTGTTGACCCGAATGGAGCTAACCTAATACTCCGCAGTATTGGTACAGGTAATTGGATGCTTCAAGAGGGTTACATGATGCAAACTTCAGGTGTGGCCAATACACAACATGAATTCAAAAAAAGACTTACCGATTTAATTGGTTCCGATAAAACCAATCAATTCTATACCGCTTGGCTCGATAATCATTTCCGCAAAGTAGATGTGGACTCTATGGCTCGCTGGGGCTTTAACTGTGTTCGTCCCGCTTTGCATTATAATCTGTTTACACCCGCCATTGAAGAGGAACCTGTAGCTGGAACAAATACCTGGCTCGAAAGTGGTTTCGTTCGTCTGGATAGTTTAGTAGCGTGGTGCGCAGCCAACAAAATATATGTGATGCTTGATATGCACGGTGCGCCGGGCGGACAAGGAAAAGATGCTGCCATTTCGGATTACGACGCTACAAAACCTTCGCTCTGGGAAAGTGAAGCCAACAAAGCCAAATTGGTAGCTCTTTGGCGAAAAATTGCTGAACGCTATGCCAACAATCCATGGGTGGCCGGTTACGACCTGCTCAACGAAACCAACTGGACTTTTCCCGAAGGCAATAACTCGCAATTGCGTGCTTTGTATGGTCGCCTCACAACAGCCATTCGCGAAGTGGATAAAAATCACCTGATTGTGATTGAAGGTAACTGGTTTGCCAACGATTTTTCGGGACTTACACCAGCCTGGGATAATAATATGGCTTACAGTTTTCATAAATACTGGACCGTAAACAATACCGCTTCGATACAATGGGTGCTCGACTTACGCAATAATACTAATTGCCCCATTTGGTTAGGCGAATCGGGCGAAAATTCCAATCGCTGGTTTGCCGATTGCATTGAACTGATGGAGAAAAACAACATAGGTTGGTCGTTTTGGCCGGTAAAAAAGTCGGGCATCAACAATGTACTGAAAGTAACAACCAACAGCGATTACACAAATCTGATTAATTACTGGAAAGGCACAGTTGGCAAACCAACGGCGGATAATGCTTTTCAGGCTGTTATGACATTTGCTAATAATCATAAGCTTGAAAATTGTGTTGTGCAGCGCGATGTTATCGACGCCATGATTCGCCAGCCGCAAACCACCGACACAAAGCCATTTAAAGCCAATACAACTGCAAGCACTGTTTACGCTGTCGATTACGATTTCGGTAGAGCCGGACTTGCTTATTCTGATAAAGTGGATGCCAACTATCATCTCACAACTGATAATTATACCGCCTGGAACACGGGTTACGCTTACCGCAACGATGGTGTGGATATCGAAAACTGTTCGGATGCTGTGACCAATGGCTTTGATGTAGGCTGGGTAGAAGATGGCGAATGGATGCAATATACCATTCAGTCGGCCGAAGCCATGACCTACAATGTTTTGCTGCGTTATGCCAGCCTGAATACAACCGCTAAAGTGTATATCGAAATCAATGGAAAACGCGCTTCCAAAACTGTTTCTTTGTCGCCATCGGGCGGTTGGGCAACCTGGAAAACCGGAGCAATTCCCAATGTAATTATTCCTGCCGGAATGGTGAAAGTAAAAATCGTGTTCGAAACAGGAGGAATAAATTTTAATTATTTCCAGTTCCGAAATCCCAAAACTATCGACAATACAACATTCGAACTGTTAAGTGCCGAAACCGCTAAATGGGCTGATATAGTATCGCTTAAACTAAATAAATCAGTTAGTTCGCTCACAGGAAACCCATTTGCAATTACGATTAATGGAGGATCGGCGACTATTGTTTCTACTTCAGTGAATGCGGTTGATAATACAAAAGTGGATGTGAAAATTGCAGAATCTATTCTGAATGCTAATCCTCTGAAAGTAAGTTATAGTACTGCCGATTGCCTAAGTGGAGCGCAATCGCTTAGTGCGTTTCAGAATACCGAAGTATCCAATCTGATACTTCCCCATAAAGTTATTCCGGGTAAAGTGGAAGCCGAAGATTTTTCAGTTAACAATGGTTTCAGCTTTGAGACATGTACCGATGCCGGAACCGGAACAAATACTTCGTATGCTGCTGTAGATAAATATCTTGATTATTACGCATGGGTTGAAAACAGTGGAACGTATAAACTGGATTTTCGCATCTCGGTAAATGCAGCTTCGGCTCAGATTGCAGTGCTGAAAGATGTGAACGGAGCAATGGTTCCGGCTAAATCCGTTTCGTTCAGCAATACGGGCGGCTGGCAAAACTGGCAAACACAATCGACTACTGTGTCTCTTTCTGCCGGAAAAAATATTATCCGGCTTCTTTCGCGCACCGATGGTTATAATCTGAACTGGATAGAACTGACTCAAGTTACAGCCTTGATAAATAAAGAATTAGACAAAGCAGAAATTTATCCGAATCCGGTTCAAAGCACTTTTTTTTTGAAGTTTAACAATGCTGCAAAACGTACAGTAGAACTTAGCGATTTACAGGGAAAAATGATTTTGAAAACACAAACAATACAAGCATTGGAGAAATTTGATATTAGTTACTTGCATACAGGTGTTTATCTGATTCGAATTACCGAATTAAATCAGCAAATGCACTATAAGCTTTTGAAAAATAACTGATTACAAAAATAAAATCACTCAAAATACAATGAAAAAAACACGTACAAATTTAATTTTACTTCTCATGTTACTGTTTTCGGTGCAAGGCGTAATTGCGCAGTCGAAAATGGTAAAGGGACAAGTCGTGGATAAGGAAGGAAATCCACTACCCGGAGTTTCGGTACTGAAACTCGGCTCAACCAATGGTACAATTACATCTATCGATGGCAAATATGCACTCACTAATGTAGATCAGAATGATTCAATACGCTTTTCGTATGTAGGCTTCAATAATTCGGTTATAAAAATTGGTTCGCAAGCCGAAATTAATGTTATTCTTACCGAAACAGCCAGTGCATTGGAGGAAGTACAGGTTGTAGCTTTTCAAACGCAAAAGAAAAACAGTGTTATCGGCTCAATAAACACGATAAATCCTACCGATTTAAAAATAGCACCAACCAATATGACCAATGCTCTGGCAGGGAAGATTGCAGGTGTTATCTCGTATCAGCGTTCCGGTGAGCCTGGGCAGGATAATGCCGAGTTCTTTATTCGTGGTGTAACATCTTTTGGTTACGCTAATAGTCCGTTAATTCTGATTGATGGCTTGGAAGTAAACACAACCGATTTAGCGCGTATGGAGCCCGATAATATTGCCAGTTTCTCTATTATGAAGGATGCAACAGCAACTGCACTTTACGGTGCGCGAGGTGCAAACGGTGTTATTTTGGTTACGACCAAAACAGGTAAAAAAGGTAAAGCTAATATCTCGGTTCGTATCGAAAATTCAATTTCTTCGCCTACCAAAACCAACGAGTTTTTAAGCGGTGTGGAGTACATGGAATTGTACAACAAAGCTGAACGTACCCGCAATCCATTAGCCTCTATGTATTATTCAAAGGATAAAATTGAAGGTACACGCAATGGTCTGAATCCTCAGCTTTATCCTGATGTGGATTGGTACAGCGAACTTTTTCGGTCATCGGTGCAAAACCAAAAAGCCAATATGAGTGTAAGTGGTGGTGGCGAAGTGGCACAGTATTATTTGTCAGTTTCATATACCGACGAAAATGGCTTGTTAAAAGTAGATAAGATGAATAATTTCAATAACAATATTGATATTAAACGATTCAATTTACGAGCCAATATCGATGTAAGTTTAACCAAAACAACCAAGGCAGCGGTTAAATTCTATTCGCTAATCGACCGATACAATGGTCCGTATGTAGATGCCGGCGATGTATTTTCGATGGTTATGCAGGCAAATCCGGTGAATTTTCTGAAGTATTACGAAAAGGATGAAAGTACACAATTTATGAATCATACCCTGTTTGGAAACAAAGGAAATGGAGGTTACCCAAATCCTTACGCTCAAATGGTAAGTGGTTATAAGGATAGATTTTCATCGACCACAACAGCACAGTTTCAACTCGAACAGGATTTGAGTATGATAACCAAAGGCTTGAAATTACGCGGAATGGCTTCGCTCAATTCGTATGCAAAAAGCGAAGTTTCCCGGTTCTTCACTCCTTTTTACTATTCTCTGAAAGAAACAGAATCAGATTTTGGTGTGGTTTATAATCTTGATCCGATTAACGAAGGTACCGAATATCTATCTACCTATCAGCCTCCAAAAGTAGCCGAAACAGGTTTTTATTACGAAGCAGTACTACAGTATAATCGAAATTTCAACAATAAACATGATATTGGAGCTTTGGTAGTATGGTTATCAAACGAACGTTTAAAATCCAACCAAAACGATGTGCTCACATCACTGCCATTCCGTAATATGGGTATCTCGGGGCGTACAACGTATGCCTACAACGAACGCTATTTTGTGGAACTAAACTTTGGTTACAATGGTTCCGAAAAATTCTCGAAACAAAACCGATATGGATTTTTCCCTTCGGCAGGTTTGGGTTGGGTAGTTACAAACGAGAAATTCTTCAGCGAAAGTCTCAAAAAAACGATATCGAACCTTAAATTGAAAGCCACGTATGGTATGGTTGGAAATGATAATATATCGGATAAACGATTCTATTATTTGTCTGATGTGAATCTGAATGATGGCGGAAAAGGTCATGTGTGGGGCGAAGATTTTAAAAATGCATACAATGGCTATAATATTAACGGGTATGCAAACCCACTTGTAAGCTGGGAAATAGCCGAAAAGTCGAACTTCGGATTTGAACTTGGTTTATTTGGCGATGCCAATATTCAAATCGATTATTTCAGCGAAAACAGATCAAGTATTTATCAAATACGAAAATATATACCAGCGACAATGGGCCTTACAGCCGAAATTGCCAGCAATATAGGTAAAGCCGAATCGCATGGTATTGATGGTTCTGTGGATTATAAAATCAGTGTAAATAAAAACTTGTGGATAACTTCGCGTGTGAATTTTACTTATGCCACCAATAAAATAATCGAAAACGGTGAGCCTCAGTATCCATATCCGTATATGAGTGAAAAGGGGCAACCTATGAATCAGCCACGCGGACTGATTGCCGAACGGCTGTTTGTTGACGAGCTCGATCTTATTAACTCACCTGTACAATACGATCAGATTGATTCTTACAAAGCCGGCGATATTAAATATGTGGATGTTAACGAAGATGGGAAAATCGACGATTCGGATATGGTGCCAATTGGATTTCCGTTAGTTCCGGAAATAATTTATGGTTTTGGAGCTTCTGTGGGTTATAAGGATTTTGATTTCTCATTTTTCTTTCAGGGTTCAGGTCGTTCGTCATTTTTTATCGACCCTACATCCATTTCGCCTTTTGTAAACGAACGTAATGCCCTGCGCATTATTGCCGATAATCATTGGTCCGACGAAAATCCCGATCCGAATGCATTTTGGCCGCGTATGTCGGTACAAACGGTAGCCAACAACGAAAAACCATCAACATGGTGGTTACGCGACGGAAGTTTTCTCCGCCTCAAAAGTGTTGAATTTGGCTACTCGATACCAACAAAAATTCTGAAAAAAATTGAAGTCGAAAAAGTTCGTTTTTATGCTTCGGGCACAAACTTGTTGGTATTCAGTAAATTTAAACTTTGGGATCCCGAAATGGGTGGAAAAGGATTAGGATATCCGCCACAGCAAATTGTAAATATAGGTTTAAATTTTAATTTTTAATGCTAAAAACGAAAATATTCATCATGAAAAAGTACTATATATTACTGATAATAATGGCAATAACCGGGTTGAGCAGTTGCGACAATTACCTGAATATTGTGCCTGACAAAACGCAGGAAATTGAATTGATGTTCGAACGTAAAGAAGCGGCTTACCGTGCTCTGGCTACCTGCTATCATTATTTACCGCAGGAAGATGGCGTGTATTCTACTTCGGCATTTGCATCCGACGAACTCACTACGCCACTTGCTAAGGAAACTCCCGGTGTAGAACTAATGCGTGGCAAACAATCGGCTGATAAACCAATTATGGGCTTGTGGGACGACACTTATCCCTATGGTCGTATGCAGGAATCGCTGTGGAAAGCCATACGTGCCTGCAATATCTTTATCGAAAATATTGATTTGGTAAAAGATATGAAAGCCGTTGAAAAAGCGTCTTGGAAATCGGAAGCGATATTTCTCAAAGCATATTATCATTTCTTATTGTTTCGTCAGTACGGACCTATTCCGGTTGTTGATGTAAACCTGCCCATTACTGCCGGTGTGGAAGAAGTGCGGATTATGCGTAAGCCTGTGGATGAAGTTGTGGATTATATTGTATCTACTATTGAAAAAGCAATTCCGGATTTGCCAACTCGCATAACTTCTGAAAACGACTTTGGACGCGTTGATCAGCTTATTGCATATTCAATTAAGTCGCGTGTGTTGCTTTACGCTGCAAGTCCGCTGTTTAATGGCAATGCATCGTTTTACGATACATTGAAAGATAAAAACGGAGTGAAACTGTTTAATTCAACGTTTGATAAAGAAAAATGGAAAAAAGCAGCGGATGCCAGTGAAGCAGCCATACAACTGGCACTTGCAAACGGGATAAAACTGTACGAATATACTGATGTCGTTCCGGCATTTGATACCGTAGATTACAAACAACCCGAAGTAAAAGCACTGTACAATTACCGTTATATGTTTACCGACCCCTGGAACTCGGAACTCATCTGGGGTAATTCCAACCCGGTAACAAATGGTCAGTGGTGGACATTGCAGGCAGCATCCATGATGATTAACCCCGATGCATCGGCCAACGAAGGAGCATGGCAATGGACATCGCCAACTATTCAGGCTGCCGAGGCATATTATACCAAAAACGGTTTGCCTATCGACGAAGATGTAACGTTTAAATACACCAATCGCTATAGTCTGACGCGTGTTACCGATGCCGATAAATACCACGCCATGACCGGAAGTACCGTCATGATTCCGAATTTGCATTTGAGTCGCGAACCACGCTTTTATGCTTCCATTGGTTTCGACAAAGGCATTTACCGTACGTGGGGACAAAAATGGAATTTGTTGATGAAAAAAGGAGAAACATACGGCCGTAGAGGAAGTACAAACGACTATGTAGTAACCGGATATGTATTGAAGAAAGTCTGTCACCCCAATTCCGAAGGCAGTGCATATAATAAATTACGCACTTATCCGTGGCCAATTATCCGTTTGGCAGAATTGTATTTGAATTATGCCGAAGCCTACAACGAGTATTATGGTCCCGACCAAAAAGTATATGATGCATTGAACAAAGTGCGTGTTCGTTCGGGTGTGCCAACTGTTGAAGCTGCCTGGGAAAATGCTGCTATTGCTAAAACGCCCAACAAACACAAAACAACTGAAGGTCTTCGCGAAATCATTAAACAGGAGCGTCGAATAGAAATGGCATTCGAAGGTCACCGCAATTTTGATGTGCGTCGTTGGAAAGAAGGTGACAAGTATTTCAATGTGCCGGTTACAGGATGGAGTGTGGATGGCTCAACAACCAATACTTTTTATGTGGTAAAAACTGTTGGTCAACGTTCGTTTATTACCCCACGCGATTACCTGCATCCGATTAAATACAGCGAAATGCTAGTGAATTCGAACCTGGTACAAAATCCGGGATGGTAGTTGAGAGTGAAAAACAAAGACAAAAGAACAAAGACAAAAAAATATCAATTTATATGAGAAATAAATATATATACCTGCTTCTTCTAACAGTACTTGCATTTACAGCCTGCAAGGAAGAAGTACTTGATACAACTGCACCGGGAAAGGTAACCAATGTTAGTTATTCGCCTACCAACGGCGGGGCGGTGCTTCGATTTACAGCACCGGACGACGACGATTTACTCTATGTAAAAGCCGTTTATACCAACGCTTTGGGTAACGAAGTTTTTAAAGTATCCAGTCGTTATGGCGACTCTATTGAAATAGATGGATTTAAAGATGAAATTCCGCAAAAAATTATGCTTTATGCTGTTGACCGGAGTAATAATACATCCGAAGCTACCGAAATTGAAGTTACTCCGCGTAAGTCATTTATTTATTTGGTTCAGGAAAGTATTGT
>CAYNHC010000026.1:8901-11336 GCA_964396705.1 uncultured Paludibacter sp. | reverse complement strand
TGGAACAAAAAATTGATAAAAGCACCTGGAAAGTAATTCAAAACCTGTCGGTGGATGGCGATAAATGGGAGGGAACAATTGCCAGTTTCTGGGATAATGTGGTGGATACCAAAGAATCGGGAGCGGATAACAGCTATTTTATTATTAACCGCGATGATAATGGAGGCATGCTCAGATGGCCACTCGATATTGTGATAGATTTAAATAAAAACGTGGTTATCAACCGCTTTGTGGTGTGGCAACGGGCTTTCGAATATATTAATCCTGAGCAAAATGGAGTAAGCACCAACTATTATTATTACAAAGAAGAAAACATGCGCTCGTTTGCCATTTCGGTAAGTGCCGATAAAATTAGCTGGAAATCGCTTGGCACTTTCGATATCGGCGACCCACGCGATGCTTCCGGAGTAATATTGCCGGCAAAATACAAAGAAGCCGTGGATGGACACGAATTTAACCTCGAAAGCATTTCGCAACCATTCCGCTATCTGAAATTCAGTGTGCTGTCCAATTACGGCAGCGAAACCAATGTTTATGGCTCTGAAATTACACTTTTCGGTTTGGATAATCAACAATAATTTGAAGAGAAATATGAAAACACTAAAAATATTCAGTTTTTTACTGCTGGGACTGCTGCTTAGTAACTGCGAAGAGATGGACGATAACTATCAGAATTATCTGGCAAATGTAAAAGTATATTCACCAAAGGTAACCAATCTATCGGTTGCTTCCGGACTTAAAGAAGCTACCCTAACATGGAAAAATCCGCAGGGAAAGATTGCCGTAAAAAATGCGGTAAAACTTCAGGATTCTATCATAGTATTGGATGCCCTGGTGGAAACTTACAAATTAACGAATCTGGAAATTAAAGGTTATGTGGTATCAGTTTATACGGTTGATAAATTTGATAATTACTCAGTGCCTGCCACAATTTCTATTTTTCCAAACGGCGAATAATAAAATCTTAAATCAAATACAATTAATTAACAAGTAAAAAATTACAAAATGAAAACAAGTACAAAAAGTATCGCCCTCAAAATTGTTGCGATAGTGTTTTTTCAGACAATGTTTACTACATTGGTAATGGCAGTAATACCTGACGCTCCAACACCAACAGCGCCAGAGTTAAAAGTTAGATCTGTATTTAGTGATGTTTACACGCCAATAACTGCTAATTTTGAAAATTGGTGGGCAACTGCAATTAGCGAAGAATCTAGCGCTGGTTCGGGCAACCTGATAAAAAAAGTTGAGTCAGATTGCTGTTTTGGTTATGGTTTGGGCTTGCATAACATGAGTTCAATGACTTATATTCATGTTGACATTTATCCTACAACAATCACTTCCATTATATTTGGAATAACTTCGAATGGGGATAAAAACAAAACCATTACTTTAACGCCAAACCAATGGAACGCAATTGACATACCACTTTCTGAATTCACCGGAGCTAATTTAGCTAATGTCGGTCAAATCGGATTTTGGGAAATACATGGTGTTTTCTATTTCGACAATTTGTATTTTTATGATTCTTCAGCATCTGTTGACACGCAAGCTCCAACAGCTTTTACAGCCACGAAAGGATCTGTTACTGATTCTAGCGTTGAATTGTTGTTGAATGCTACAGATAATTCAGGCAACGTAGTTTACGAGGTAACACATGGAACTACAACACTTTCAAAATTGAGTGACTCTGGCGTTGATAAATCATTTGTAGTAACCGGGCTAAACACATCAACTGCATATTCATTTTCAGTTGTGGCAAAAGATTTATCCGGAAATACTGTAAGCGATCCTATCGTAGTAAATGCAACCACTACAGGCCCTTTCCCTACTGCTCCGGCTCCAACAGCTGATGCTCTGAAAGTAATAAGTGTGTACAGCGACACTTACACCCAGGCTATTACATATAGTTTAGATATGTGGTGGGCTACTTCTATGACAGATAAATTAACGGGAGGAAATAATTATAAATTCATATCCAGCAATTGTTGTTTTGGTACCAGCGAGTTAACGCCAAGATTAGATGTAAGTAATATGAATAAACTGCATGTTGATATTTACCCAACAACGGTTACAACTATTTCTTTTGGTCTTACAACCAGTGTTGCCGGCGGTGAATATAATTTACCACTAACCAATTTAACACCAGGCTCATGGAAGGCTTATGATATTTCGTTGGCTGATTTAAAAACAGCTTATCCTGCACTTGTATTAACTGATATTAAACAAATTGGTTTCTGGCATTTAAATGGTGATTTCTATTTTGACAATATCTATTTCTATAACGATACACACACTGGAATCAGTAATGTTGGTACCGAAAATAAAATCACTTTATACCCTAATCCGGTAAAAGACAATTTGACTGTTTCTGCAAGTTCAGAAATTGCTCAGATATTGGTGAGCAATTTGGTTGGTCAGACTGTAAAATCGAG
>CAYNHC010000026.1:0-8801 GCA_964396705.1 uncultured Paludibacter sp. | reverse complement strand
CAGAAATTGCTCAGATATTGGTGAGCAATTTGGTTGGTCAGACTGTAAAATCGAGCACAGTAAATGGTTTAGAGCAATCAATCGATTTAAGCGATGTTTCGGCAGGTAATTATATCGTTACAATCAAATTTGCTAATGGTCAATTCTCTAATCAGAAATTTGTAAAATTATAAATGCTTGAATTCAATACATAAGTATGTTTTAACGACATGTTTGTGATTGATATACTTAGAAATCATTGGAAAATTTTCAAAATATAATAATATGAAAAAACAACTTATTATTTTACTCGTAGGCTGTCTGAGTATTTTCTCGGCAGTAGCTGCTGGCAGCAATAAACTTGTCAACAGCAACATGGAAAGTCAGGGTGCCTGGCAGGTGAGTTATCTGAATACGGCTGTCGATAAGCAACCAGTGGTAACATGGGGTTATACTGCTGTAACGCCAACTGCAGGAGTGGGTGGCGGTTTACACGTTGTGGCAACAACAACAGCCGGAAACTCTCAGTATTGTATTTATCAGGCAGTAACTCTGTCTGCCGATTCAATTTACAATTTTGATGCTGCATTTAAAAACATCAAGCTCGAACGTTCGTGGTGCGAAGTTTTTATCGGTCAGATGCCGGTTGAAGGTCAGGATTATGGCGATGCTTTGGGAACTAAAATAGCCAATTATGGTGCATGGGACAATCCTGCTGCTGCGGCCGAAGGAACATTTAAACTAAATGCTGCTGCTTGCAAATATTTCATGCCTCCTACCACAGGCGTTTATTATTTTGTAATGAAAATGGGTTCTACAACCTGGGATGCCGAAGTGCCAACTTGTGATATTGTAGTGGACGAACTGAAACTTACAAGCGATAGATTAGCGCCTGTTGCAGGACTGAAAGCCGATGTGCGTTCAGGTTTTGCACCGCTCACCGTAAAATTCAGCGACGATTCTAAAATGGCCAACACATGGGCATGGGATTTTGGCGATGGTGGTACAAGTACCGAAAAGAACCCGACTCATGTATTTGCTGCTGTTGGAAAATATACTGTAAAACTAACTGCAACCAACGAAAAAGGTTCAACAGAGAAAGTCGAAACTGAATATATCAATGTAACTCCATTGGCTATATTAACCGGAGGAGGATTACTGAAAAACGGGAACATGGAAGCCAAAGGCGACTGGACAGAAGATTTTCTGAATTCAGGAGCAGGCAATAATCCTGTGGCAACATGGAATGCTACCGATAGTAAACCAAATGCCGGTCAGGGTGGGTATTTATTGATTGAAGGTCCTGCGGCAGGTGCCGGTGTGCAATATGCTATTTATCAAAAAGTGCATTTAAGTCGTGATTCGGTGTATTATTTCGATGGTGCTTTCCGTGATTTGAGCGCTAACCTGAAAAACTTCTGGACAGAAGTATATATCGGAGCTCAACCTGCCGGCAATGGCGCTGACTATGGTGCCACCGAAGGTAAAATGATTGCTAAATTTGACGCATGGAATCCGGGAAGCTCTGTAGTAGGTTTGAACGGAACATTTAAAATTCATGCCAATTTTGATAATTCTTATATACCTGAAACAACCGGCGATTATTATTTTGTGTTGAAAATGGGTACGTGGGATGGTCCCGGATTTAAAATTGCTGTTGACGAACTTTCGTTGACCCCAGTTCGAACCAAACCGGCTGTTAGCTTTACAGCTACAAATGCAGTGGGTTTCCCTGCACTGAAAACCGTATTTTCTAACTCAAGTAAATTTGCTAACTCATACAAATGGGATTTTGGTGATGGTTCTGCTATCAGCACACTCGAAAATCCTGAACATACGTACACAGTTGTTGGAACTTACAGCGTAAAACTGACTGCTACCAACGAAAAAGGCGATTCTGTTTTAATCAAAACAGATTTTGTAAAAGTAAACTCAAAACCTACACTTCCTGTCGGCGAAATGCTATACGGCGGAAACATGGAGAATGGTAATTTCTGGTCAACAAATAAATGTAATCCTGCCGATGTTTCTACATTTGAATGGAATTATACGGGAAATATGCCAACAGGTGGCGCAGGTGGTAACCTTCGCATCCAAACTACCGGAACTGGTTTTAATACTGCCATCTATCAGGAACTAACTTTGAAAGCCGGCTACACCTATTTATTCGATGGATTTTTCAAAGACATAAAAGGTGTTTCTGACTACTGGTGCGAAGGTTTTATTGGTACAGTTATTCCTACCGATGGTGTTGACTATACGCCTACACAGGGAACAAAAATCTTTGGTATGGATACATGGAACGGACTTCAATCGCTTACCGATGTGCAAATTAGCAAAAAAGCAACGATTGCTCCATTCAAACCAACTGTTGATGGTGTGTACTATTTCGTGCTCAAAATGGGTTCTAATGCTTCTGCTGCCCGCGAAATTTTACTTGACGAACTTACGCTGAAAGAAACTTTACCTGTAAAAGCTGATTTCTATGCCGAAACTGTTTCGGGTACTGCACCGCTTACTGTTCAGTTCTACGATTTATCAACCAATGCTACTTCATGGGCTTGGGATTTTGGTGATGGTGGAACAAGTACTTTGCAAGATCCTATTCATATTTACACCACAGGAGGTACATTTACTGTGAAACTGACAGCAAGTAATAGTGGCTCAAGCGATATTTTGACTTCTACTAACCTGATATCGGTATTACCAAATGCTTTGGATAAGATTGATTTCAGCAAATACACCATCACTACTTCAAATCATGTCATTCATATTGATGGCGTTCAGAGCAATGTAGAGTTGTTCGATATTGCCGGTCGCAGCATTCAGTCGGCTAAGCTAACCGGAAGCTTTAGTTCTCAATCTTTACAAGCCGGATTATATATTATTCAGATTGATGGTTATTCTGCAAAAGTAATATTGAAATAATATTCTATAAAACAAAGAGGCTGTCTCTCTTTCTTTTGAGACAGTCTCTTTTAAATTGAAAACAAATGAAAAGAAAAATTGTAAGTTTTGTAGCATTATGCCAAATCCTTTTGATGGGTTTGACGCAGGCTCAAAAACCTGTTTACCTCGATGTGAATCAACCCATCGAAAAGCGCATCGAAAGTGCGCTATCGTTAATGACGCTCGAAGAAAAGGTTGCCATGTGTCACGCACAATCAAAATTCAGCTCTCCGGGTGTGCCTCGTTTAGGAATTCCTGAAATATGGATGACCGATGGCCCTCACGGCATACGCGAGGAAGTTTTCTGGGATAAATGGGATGGCGCTAAATGGACCAACGATTCATGTACCGCTTTTCCTGCATTAACTTGTCTGGCAGCTTCTTTTAATCCCGAAATTTCTTCGTTATACGGCAAGTCCATTGGCGAAGAAGCCCGTTATCGTAACAAAGGTGTGCTGCTTGGTCCCGGTGTCAATATCTACCGCACACCACTCAATGGACGCAACTTCGAGTATATGGGCGAAGATCCGTATTTGTCTTCACGCATGGTTGTGCCTTATGTGATGGCTGTACAGCAAAACGGAGTGGCAGCTTGTGTAAAGCATTTTGCACTTAACAATCAGGAAAAAGACCGCATGGCAATCAATGTTGAAGTGAGCGGTCGCGCCCTTTACGAAATTTATCTGCCTGCTTTTAAAGCTGCTGTTCAGGAAGGAAAAGCATGGTCAATCATGGGCGCATACAATCAGTTCAGGGGACAACACTGCTGTCACAATGATTTATTGTTGAACAAAATTCTCAAAAACGACTGGCAATTTGATGGTGCTGTTATCAGCGATTGGGGCGGAGTGCACAATACCGAAGAATCAGTTTACAACGGACTTGACCTGGAAATGGGAACTTCTACCAACGGTTTAACCACCGATGGAACTTCACCTTATTCGGAGTATTATCTTGCTAATCCGTATTTGCAAGGATTGAAATCAGGAAAATACAGCGAAAAAGAGCTCAACCAGAAAGTAACCCGCCTGTTGCGACTTATTTTCCGCACTACAATGGCGGCCAATCGTCCTTTTGGTAAATATGTAAGTCCTGAGCATTCTGAAGCAGCGCGTAAAATTGCCGAACAGGGAATTGTGTTGCTCAAAAACGATAAACAAACATTACCTATTCCTGTGGGCAAATACCGTCGCATTGCTGTGATTGGCGATAATGCTGTCCGCAGTCTTGTGGTTGGTGGCGGTTCATCGTCACTCAAAGTAGCTTACGAAGTTTCACCACTCGAAGGGCTGACAGCCAAATATGGTGCAGAAACCATTACATTTTCTAAAGGTTACAGCGCTGATTTGGATTACAGAAAGCCTGAAAGCAAAACCGTAGCTGATTCATTGCTCACAGCAGCCGTTGAAACTGCCCGCAATGCTGATGCTGTGATTTTTATTGGTGGGCTAAATAAAAACTGGTTTCAGGATAGCGAAGGCGACGACCGCCAAACAATGGCACTTCCTTACAATCAGGATAAAGTCATAAATGCATTGATGGCCACAAACAAAAACCTGACTGTGATACTTTGCAGTGGTAATGCGGTTGAAATGCCCTGGCTCTCACAAGTTCCGGCTTTGGTACAGGCATGGTATCTGGGTTCGGAAGCAGGTAATGCCATTGCCAATATTGTTTCAGGCGAAGTAAATCCGTCGGGTAAATTGCCTTTCTCGTTTCCTAAAAAAATAGAAGATAACGCTGCACATTCATTCGGCACTTTATCGTATCCGGGCGATGGAAAGAAACAGGAATATAAAGAAGATATTCTCGTTGGTTATCGCTGGTTCGATACCAAAAAGATTGTGCCTCAGTTTGCTTTTGGTTATGGTTTGAGCTATACTACTTTTGAATATGGAAAAATCTCAGCCGACAAAAGGGAATATGCCAAAACCGATATTGTAAAAGTATCCTTTACTATTAGAAATACAGGTAAAACTGATGGTGCCGAAATTGCCCAGGTTTACATGTCACAACCAAAAGCATCTGTGCTGCGCCCTGCCAAAGAATTGAAATCCTTCAAGAAAGTACATCTGAAAGCAGGCGAAACACAAACCTTAGAACTGGAACTCAACGTGAAAGATTTTGCTTTCTACAACGACAAAACCCATTCTTGGGACGTAGAACCGGGAGAGTTTGTTCTCTGCAATGCAGCTTCTTCTGCCAACGTAAAAAGCAAAGTTTCTGTTACAGTTAAATGATAACTTTTTAACATTCCGAAAAATCAAACCGCCCCATCTGATTATTCAGATAGGGCGGTTTATTTTTAAAGATTCAACTCCAATATTTTTACTTTGGGAGATGCGATTTCCGAATTGAGTTTCTCAGAGCTCAACACCCCAAAGTTCATTCTCGCTTAGTTGAAAACCTAACATGCTTCAAATCATCTTTCTTTTCAAAAGCACCAATTCCAAATAACGCAAAATCGTATTTAATCGGGTCTTTGGGGTCAAATGTTCGTAAAACGGCTGTGATTTCTTCCACTGCTTTCCAATCGTTTTGTTTGCGTTGTAGAATGCCCAATGCGCGACCCACATCACCGGTGTGTACATCAAGTGGCAACATAAGTGCCGACATGGGTATGTTTTTCCAAAGTCCGAAATCTACATCATTCTCATCGTTTCGAACCATCCAGCGCAGGTACATATTCAACCGTTTTGCACTTGAATTAGCAGTTACATCCGATAGATGTTTTCTGATATGAACATCGTGTGGTAAATCTAAAAATATTTTTCTAAAATGCTGTAATGCGCTGAAAGTTGTTTTCTCGTTTTGATAACCTACAGTGAAAACCTGTTCCAAACCACCGTAATTCAGGTAAATATTTTTCAAGGAGTTCAGAAAAAACAAACAATCATTTCCATTGAATGTACGGTGAACGAAGTTTTTTACAATTTTCTTTTCACTTTCGCTACTTTCGGTGATAAAATCGAATGGAGCATTGTCCATCATGTCCATCAATCGGTTGGCATTATTAATAATGCTTTTTCGTTGACCCCAGGCTATGGTTGCAGCTAAAAAACCTGCTATTTCAATGTCTTCTTTTCTGCTGAAACGATGCGGAATCTGTATAGGATCTGTTTCAATAAAATCGATGTTATTGTATTGCTTTACCCGATCATCGAGGAGAAATTTAATTTCATTGAGTTGATTCATTGTTAGTTTAAAATCAAATCTTTTGAAATTACATCTCCCTTTTTGAAAGTAATGGCTGCTGTACCTGCAGTTGTGTACGAAGAACCGGTCAATTCGTTGAAAACAGTGAAGTACAGATTGTTTTCATCTTTCTCAGTATCATATTCATAATCATCAAGAATAAAAACGGCTAATCCACTATTATCTGTAACTCTTTGTTTGTTTGCGTAAATGGGATTGCTTCCGAATTGATCAGCATCAGGATATTCAAACTCATAAACGATTACATTCGGTTGAACAACACCGGTTTTATTTTTTACGGTTATATTTATGGTTGTTTGGGTTGGATTCTCGCAGCTAAATAATATAGCGCTTAGTAATATTAAAATACTTGTATGTATATTTTTCATAAATTTTAAATTTGAGATTTGAATGTTATGCGAATATAATAAATTTACGGAGTGGATTCAAAGACAAAACTTTATTATATAAAAAAAGGTTGAACTCTAATGAATTCAACCTTTCTTTTAAGAGTTTGATATTATTTCTTTCCTTCGTTGCGTTTTGCATAACGAGTCATAAATTTATCTACACGTCCTGCAGTATCCACCAATTTAGATTTTCCGGTATAGAAAGGATGTGATGAACTGGATATTTCCAATTTCACAACCGGATAACTAACGCCTTCAATTTCAATAGTTTCTTTGGTGTTTACAGTTGAACGAGAGAAAAATGTATCGCCATTTGACATATCTTTGAATACGACTGTACGATAGTTTTCTGGGTGAATTCCGCTTTTCATATCTTTATGTTTTATTTATTTTCTGAACTGTATTATTAGGGCTTGCAAAAGTACTAATTTTCATCTAATTATCAAACATTTTCCAAAAAATAATTCCATTTTAATTAATTCTTTCGCTTTGAGTAAGTTGTTTTTTAATATTACAGGATTTTATTGCGTTAAAAATCAATTTATTTTGAACCAAGAAAGAGGAGAAGCATACCCAGCAACACACCAAGCATATCCACCATTTTGAGCTTCATGTTTTTGTCGTGTAATATTAAACCTCCGTATATAAAAGGTACAATTACACCCGACCGACGAATGGTAGAAATTATTGAAATCATCGAACCAGGCATTGTTAATGCATAGAAATATGCAAAATCTGCAGCGACCAAAAAAAGTGAAATTAGTGCAATTGACCATCGAAACTGAAATGGTGTCGTGCGTTTACGGGTTGGATACCATAGGGTGATCGTAATTATCGACATAATAAGTCCCTGGTAGTAAGTGTAATAAACCAACACAGCCATGTGATTAAACTGATTTAACAGGTATTTATCGTACAATCCGCTTATAGCGCCTGTAAGTGTAGCAAGTATTATAAACCAGATCCACTTGTTGTTTTTGATCGAAAAACCTTCTTTATTTCCTGCAAACGAAAATAGAAAAAATGAAATAAGCGTTATTGCCACGCCTCCAACCTGATAACCGTTGAGTTTTTCGCTAAATATCAGAACGCCACCTATTACCACCCATACCGGTTGGGTCGCTTTAATGGGCGAAGCTATTGTGATAGGTAAGTGTTTTATAGCGAAATAAGCAAAGAGCCATGATGAAAGAACAATAACCGCTTTCAATATTAGATACAAATGCGTTTTGAAGTCAACAACGGGGACATAAAGTGCATCTCCTAAAAGGGTAGGATTGAAATGCGACAATATCAAAAATGGACTGAGAACAACGCACGAAATAAGAATAGAAGTTAGCATGACGGGAATGACCGCATTGTTTTGCAATGAAACCTTCTTACTTACATCGTACGCACCTAACAACAATGCGGAAATAAATCCTAAAATTAACCACATAAATAATTGATAATTGGTAATTGATAATTCATAATTTAATACAAAATATGAATTTTAATTGGGGGACTATTTGCTAAAAATATCTTCAGGATAACGAATATCAACTAAATATAAACCACTTGCAGGGACAGAAACACCTGCTTTACACCGGTCTTGCGCTTCAATTACTCTCCTGAATTCATTGATTGACATTTTACCTCTGCCCACTTCAAACAAAGTTCCAACAATTGCCCGAACCATATTACGCAAAAAACGATCAGCTTCTATTGTAAAAATCCATTCGTCATCCTGTTGACTCCAAACAGCCTCCGAAATCACACAATTATTGGTTTTTACATCGGTATGTAACTTGCTGAAACTGGTAAAATCTTTGTATTCTTTCAAAACAGCAGCAGCCTGATTCATTAATTCAAAGTTCAGGTTTTCATTTAACCGAGCAGCAAATCCGGTTTTAAAGACATTCTTATTTGTAACAATATGATATTCATATTTACGCGAAATAGCATCGAAACGTGCATGTGCATCTGAATTTACTTCAGCGATTTCTGAAACCGCAATATCTTTAGGCAAAATACTGTTAAGTTTTGACGTGAAGTTTGTGGAGTTTGGTAATTCTCCATCAAAATCGAAGTGTGCAACCATAAGTTTAGCGTGAACACCAGTATCTGTTCGGCCTGCACCTGTGATTTCAATTTCAGTACGCAAAATGGTTGATAAAGCTTTTGAAAGGACTTCCTGAACCGAAATACCATTGGGTTGAATCTGCCAACCGTGATATGCAGTTCCTTTATATGAGCAATATATGAAGTATCTTTTTTTCACGGTGCAAA
>CAYNHC010000025.1:20281-22668 GCA_964396705.1 uncultured Paludibacter sp. | reverse complement strand
TCAAATCCTGCTGCAACGTTGGTTTGCACCTCAAGCGACGGCACAGCAACAAAAAATTACACGGTAAATTATTTAAGAACAACTATTGATGATTGGGATGCAAATGGTGCAACGGGAAATCGCTCGTACTCCAATTTATGGGGCTGGAATTGCTCCAATACCACTACATGCTGGAGTTTAGCCAATTCTGCCGGAACAGCTTGCCGTTACAATGATGTTACTACAGGATGGACATATAACGGCGCTGCATGGACAGGTCGCAATTTATATATCCGCTGGGATGGTTCAGGAGCAACTAATACTTCATCGGTATTCAGCTATCCACTTTATTTGGAAGCCTGCCAAACTTACACGCTGAAATTCAAATACGCATGGGCTAATAATGCTACCGTTCCAACATGGACTGCCGCCATAGCTACTGACAACAATGGATCTGCACCTATTGTGAGCGGTGATTTTACCTGTTCTTCCACCAAACAACTTTTGCAGCAAGGTTCACTTACATTTAGTCCTTCGACTAACGGAGTTTACTATTTTACTGTAAAAGCAAACACAGCAGCATTGTGTGCAATAGCTGATTTATCTATGACTAAGGTTACAACTCCTTCGCTAACCACATCGGTATCAATACTTTCATTTGATGATATTAACAACGTTCGTACTTTTGTGATGAATGGAAATGCCCTGACCGATTCAGTAAAACTTACAGCTCCGATAGGAATAATGCTGAACAAATACGGCTTTACCGCTGCCGAAGTGCAATGTGGAGTAACTGTAACTGCTACGTTTGATAATTTAACTCAAATTGTAAATCAACCAATTACTGTAACCAGTGGAAATTCATTTAATCAAATAATTCCTGTATCTGCAATTTCAGGAGATATGTCATGTTATACACCACTTTATACCGATAAAGTGAATTTGATGATTGACCCGTTTATCAATAATATCTCAAATTTTACGGGATGGGGAATATTCGGAATTGATACTAATCCCGGAGTTCCATATTGTGGTTCAAGTTGCGGTAAAATTAACACTAGTGGTTCTCTTGATTATAATCTGACGTTGAAACCCTACACAAAATATAAAATGAGGGTAATGGTAAAATCGGTGGGTGGAACATTTCAGTTGGGAGTATCCAAATACAATGGTTCTGCGGCTGATGTTGCAAGAATTTTTGATACTCAGGGCGCATGGACTCCTGTTGAACTAAACTTTAATACCGGTGCAATTGTAACAGGAGCATTGACTTTTTTCAATAATTATCAAAAAACGGGAACAACAGGTTATATTGACAACTGGGAATTGTACGAAGTTGGGACTATTGAAGGGTCAACGGCAGATATTTCGCTTGATCAAATTTCGGAGGTTGATGTAAAATCGACATTGCGTGAAATGCTTGCCAAGCATTTACCGTATTCCGAAAGTCAATACAAAACTGCGGGATATTTTGGAAATGGACAAAGTGTTGAACATGGTGCCCGTACCAATGCCGATTATGCGCTTGTGTATTCATTTATTTATAAAAAAGCACAGGATCAATCCTTACCAAATGGTTTAAGTTTCGAAACTGTAAAATCACATGCGTTGACAGCCATTCGTTATTCGTATAAAACACATACTGCCAATAAAGTTACACTTTGTACCGATAGCAAATATTGGGGATTAGTATGGGAATCGGCCATGTGGAGTACTTCTACAGCTTTTGCAGCCTGGTTGATGTGGGACGAGCTAACTGATGCCGACAAAATAGCAATAAAAAGAATGATGTTGGCCGAAGCAAATTATAAATTATCAACGCCCATACTTACTGCTGTAAATTCAGATACCAAAGCAGAAGAAAATGGTTGGGATACCAATATCCTGGCCATAGCATCAGCCATGTTTCCCGAAGAAAAAAATGCAGAAGCTTGGACTTATCGGTGTAAACAATATGCAATGAATACCTACAGTGTAGCATCCGATGTGTATAATTATAATGTGGTAGATGGAAAATATGTGCGCGACTGGCATATCGGTGCTAATTTATTTCCTGATTATTCATTGGAAAATCACAATTTTTTCCACACTTCGTACCTAAATATCCCCATTCAGGAAATGTCGGAATCATTATTAGCATACAAAGCAGTTCAAAGTCAAACTACGCCGGTATTTCAAATTCCGCAGGCATTGAAGCATAATGTTTCCAATGTCTGGAATTCGATGTTGAAGGAATTTATTCTACCCGATGGAATATTGGCAATGCCAAATGGCAACGACTGGTCGATGTATATTTATGATGAACTGGGTACTTATTCGGCTTTGGCTGCTATTTATCGCGATCCGGATGCATTAATGCTTGAAAGTATGGTGTTGCAATGGGCTAAAATCCGTCAGGCAACAACTTC
>CAYNHC010000025.1:6398-20181 GCA_964396705.1 uncultured Paludibacter sp. | reverse complement strand
AATAAATATCTTTCGTTTTATTCAACTCCCGGAAATGCTGTGATTTACCACGAAAATATGGTAGGTGCAGTTGCAGGTACAATGACAAAAGATGGAGGATTGATGCTTGGTATCACCTCCGATGTGTTGACTAAAGTGTCGCGAACACTATACGGAGAATCGGGGAATGTGACAACAAACGGAGATGCAGTAAGCGCTTTAAGTGGAAACTGGGTGAATGTTGATAATGTGCTGGGAATGGTTGTAAACGGTGGAAGTGGTATTGCCTTCGGCGAAAAGGAACTGAGTACTTCGGTCTATGTTTCGAAATTGTATGGTTCGTATTCAACAACTTCAAAAGCATTTACTTCTGGTGAAACTGTTTTCTCGCGTTCGGCAATAATTTATTCGGGCATTGATGCGCCAACAACCAAAGCGATGGCAGCGAAAGCTCAATATCCTGCAGTTGCAACAGGTTGGAAAGCCACGGCAGCCGAAGATCCGGATGGCAAACGCTATTTGCTGATGTCAAATTTCCAATCAGCAGCATCTTCTGATGTCAGTTTATCATATCCTGAGGGTGCTCCTGTTTTCGATCGGGTAACAACTATTTCAGGAACAAACGGTAGTGCCACATTTAATAATATGCTGAATTCTTCATCGGTAAATGAACTTTATACTTTCGTAAATGCCGGAACTGCAACATTAAAAGCTATACAGGGTGATCATCCGTATTCGGTTTATTTGAGAAATGAAAATGCTTCTGATGTTTCGGCTATTGTATCGATATGGTTGAACGGTAGTTATCAGGCTTTAAATACAATTATTCCTGCCAATAATTGTAAACTGGTTCAGCTTACGAACAACACAATAAACGCAGGAACTGCGGTTTTCCCTGATGGTTATCGCAATATAAGCCGTGGAAAACATGTAATTGCTGATGATCAATGGCCTGAAAATTTCCCATTTGCTATCATTGATGAAATTGATAGTACTTGTTATAAATCGTTGACTTTACCAACCGCTTCGATTCCGAAGACACTTACCATCAGACTTTGGAGTTTGAATGCATGTAATAAGCTGAATTTGAAATCTGTTGCAGGCACAGGACCAAAAGATATTCAACTTCAGGTTTCGAACGATGGTAGCGTATTTACAACTGTCGCTTCAGCAACATTAAACGACACAGGTGAATGGCAAACCATTAATTTCCCGGAATCGGATGCCAAATATTTCCGTATCAGAATTACGTCTTCCTACGGTACTCAACATGTAGGGATTAATGAAATTCAGCTTTTCGGTTATCCTAAATAAATGGTTGTTAAATAAATCAATTGAGAAAAATGAAAATATATATTTTTTTAATAAGCATTCTGATTTTTGCTATACAAGTAAAAGCTCAAATTACCGCAACTGATTTTGTTGAGGTGACGGGAAGTAGTTTCACTATGGGAAACACATCATATACCCGCGAATCACCTGTGAGAACAATTACAGTTTCAACTTTTTATATCACAAAAAAAATAATTACGAATGCCCAGTATGCTTTGTTTCTGAACGAATACGGAAGCCAAACAGTAAAAGCGGGTGAATATGCCGGTAAAACAATGTTTGTAACTGATTCTTGGGGAATAATAAATGATAATGGCACATGGAAAGCAGCAGTCGGATTTGAGAATTATCCAGCCATAAAAATTACATGGTACGGAGCAAACGAATTTTGCAAATACTATAACGGTCGCCTGCCTACCGAAGCTGAATGGGAATATGCCGCAAAAGGTGGGATCAATAAAAATGCCTACACCTATAGTGGAAGCAGTACAGCTGGTACCGTAGCATGGTTTTACGACAATTCCGGTCATGCCAACAAAGCAGTGGGTACCAAAGCTGCAAATTCAATCGGGTTGTTTGATATGAGTGGTAATGTGTATCAATGGTGTTCGGATTGGTTTGGGCGTTACAATGATTTGAATACAAGCGGCGGAGCTGATCCTGCCGGACCCGATACAGGAGTTTCAAAAGTGATTCGCGGCGGTTACCGCTCGTTGGGTTCAACCGATTTGCATCTTACCCATCGCGAAAGTTTATCGCCCGACGAAAGTGCTAATTTTGTTGGTTTCCGTTTGGTAAAGAGCACACTTACAGCGGTTACACTCAATCCACAATCCCAAATAAAAGTTTATCCAAATCCGGCTAGCGATATATTGAAAATTGATTCGCCTGATGAAATCCGGGATATAGAATTTATTGATAGCACAGGAAAAAAAGTATTGCTTTCAGTCGGAAATAAAAAAGAGATACGGTTGAATCTTTTTGCAAAAGGCATTTATTTTGTAAAAATTAATACTGAATTGAATACCGAGGTGCAGAAAATATTAGTTGAATAATACATAGTAATAGCTACAAATTGATTTGAAACAGTAAAAAAAAAATACTGTTTCTTTTCATTTAAAGGGGTTGAATGTTAAAGCAATTGCTCACAGAGTTTGGCATGAAACAGAAATTAAATTAAATTTGCGCTATTCAATATAAAAAGTATTTATTAACATTATAAAAAATCATCCATTTATGTTTAAAAAGTCATTTATTCTATTGTTAAGTCTCGCTTTAAGTATTTCTATATTTAGTCAGAAAAATAGTGCTGATACGATTCAAATTGTGAAAGCTGGTGGAGGTTACAACTTCCGTTTAAATGGAGAAACTATTAATGTTAATAATATGCAAGTGTTGATGCAAAACAACACTGAAGCGTTGAAATATCTGAAAAAAGCAAAAACAACAAATGGCTTTCTAAGTGTTATATCCTATGCCGGAGGTTTTCTGATTGGTTATCCCCTGGGTACGTTAATTGGTGGTGGCGAACCTAACTGGATGTTGGCAGCAGTAGGTTGTGGCTTAGTTGCAATAGCCATTCCAATATCTTCTTCCGTAAAAAGCAATGCTCGCAAAGCTGTATCTATCTATAACAGTGGCTTGTCCGGCACAAGTTATCGATCTACAGAAACGTATAACTTGCACTTAAGTTATAGTCAAAATGGATTAGGATTGTGTTTGACGTTTTGACAATTCAAATGAAAATTACGCTGCCACACATATAATGTATGTTTGCTCTGACAATCATAGCTGTTTCAGCCACACGACTGTTGGATATCAATATCTAATAATTTGAACAAGAACATAAACGAAATAAAATATATGAAAAAATTAATCCAAACTTTATTATTACTTTTTCTGCTTAGTTCCACAAGTGTTTTCTGCGAGAATCCAATCAATGAAATTAATGTATCCGATAGTCTCTCAAATAAAAAAGAGAATATAGGTGTTTTTGAAGTAGGTATAGGCATTAAAGAAAAAGAAATAGAAAAATTCAAAGTAAACTTTATATATTGTTTTCCAATTAATTCAAATCTTTCTTGGGGTATTGGAGCTGGTTTTCATTTATATTACCCGAATTATTTTTTATTACCTTTATTTGCCAATTTCAGGGCTTATTTATTTGCTGATAAAACAACTCCCTATCTTTCTGTTAATACAGGATATAATTTTCATAACGATAATTATTATAATGGCTTTTTTTTGAATCCAACAGTTGGAGTGAGCTTTAAAAAATCAAAAGGTAAATCTTTAGATATTGGGATAGGATATGATATGGGGTTTGAAAACGATCTTCACTATTCAATTTTTCGTGATATATTGGTAGATATAAGGGATAATGGCCTTTTCAGTATTAATTTAGGCTTATCTTTCTAAAAAAGATAAGTCCCGTCTTGTCGGATGTATCTCTATCTGTGCTGGATATGTTTTTTTTAACTCTTTTGATACACCCTCAAACATCATTCATTCATTTGAAATTTTAAAAAAAGCCTGTAACTTTTTTTAAAATTACAGGCTTTCCGGTGTGGAATCAATTAAGAGAAAAAAATCAGAATAATTTCCATGCTAACGAAACTACAAAAGTGCTTGCAGGATCAAATTTAACATTCTCTAATTTAGTTTCGTACATATTACTAATAAGGTTGTAACGTAAATCTAATGCAAACATAAGCACATCAATTCCTGCACCCATTTCAAGTCCAAGATTGGCTTTTTTTACGTCAGAAACAAACTCACTCATATCAGAAGTGCTTGGTGTAGAACCTGCATCAAACCTTAGTTTTGGACCTGCAAAGGCTCTTACATTTGCTATTTTCAAATCGAGAAGTTTTATACCTAATAAAATGGGAACATCAATTGTTTTTATATCAACTACCTTACTTAAATCGGGATTTGAAGCATCATTAATTGATACTTGATATTCCTTTTTTTCTAATGAATATAAAACTGCCGGTTCAATATAAAGCCTTTTCATGAAAATACGGGCGAAGGCACCTACATGAAAATTGTTCCACATTTCACCTTGTACAGAATTCAAATTATATGTACCATCGAATACCGAACCAATGTTATTTGCAGATAATGAAGAGTTGTACCCGGCTCTGATACCAATGTTAAACTGAGCATTTGCAAAAGTGCAAGTTAGTAGAAGTACTACTATAATCAGAATGTGTTTCATAAATTTATTGTTAATTAGTTGATATTAAGATTATTAAATAAATATATAATATTTTTATAAAGATCAATAATTATCCTCAATAAGTAAATAATGCACAAAGTTAGAAATTTTATTAAATTAATAGCTAAAAAAAATAAACATATTTTATATTATTCTTCAAAGGCAATTAAAATTAATATCTTTGCAAATCAACACAACTCAATTTCTGACATTTTATTTAAAATTGAGTTATACAGTTTCAGGTTGAACAAATTAATACAATTATTGAGCCAAATTAAAGTAAATTACAAAATGAAACGTGCCATATTTCCCGGAACATTTGATCCGTTTACAATAGGTCATTTTAGCATTGTTCAACGTGGATTGGAATTATTTGATGAAATAGTCATCGGCATAGGTTCCAATCAATCAAAAAATACATTGTTTTCAGTAGATAAACGTATAGATATAATTAAACAGGCATTCGTGAATGAACCTCGGGTAAAAGTAGAAGCATACAATTCTTTGACAGTTGATTTTGCTGAGAAAGTTGATGCACGGTTTATTTTAAGAGGATTGAGATCAGTTGGCGATTTTGAATATGAACGCACAATTGGGGATGCAAATCATATACTTACAGGTATTGAAACAGTAATTCTTTTTACTTACACTACATACGCACACATTTCCTCAACTGTTGCACGCGATTTAATTTCCTACGGAAAAGATATTACTGGTTTTTTACCTCCCAATGTAAAACTGTAATTCTATTGAAGTAAAAAGCTAATAAAATACCAACTAATTTCTCAAAAGAATAATTTAAAAATTAAGAATATAATAATGTTTATGAAAAGAATAAACTGTTTGATATTATTTGCATTAATCACTATTTTAAGTATTAATGCAGCACCCGACAACAATAAACGCACTTTCAAAATAAGTAAAAATCTATCTGTTTTCAATTCATTGTTCCGGGAACTTGATTTGTTTTATGTTGATACTCTGAACTATGATAAAATGATGAAGTCAACAATAGAGGACATGTTGGAAAAGCTTGATCCTTACACTGTTTACCTTCCGGAAGAAGAAACTGATGATCTTACTTTTATGACTACAGGTGAATATGCAGGAATAGGTTCTTTAATTATGAAAAAAGACAACGAAATTTATATTTCGGAACCATATGAAGGAATGCCTGCACAACGAAACGATGTAAGAGCAGGCGACATTATCGTTGAGGTAGATGGTAAAAGTGTTCAGGGAATGACTGTGAGTGAAGTAAGTTCGCGATTAAAAGGAATACCTAATACAACTATAAAGTTATTGCTAAAAAGATATGGCGAAAAGAAAAATATTGAAAAATCATTCTTACGTGAGAAAATTCAAATTAATCCTGTTTCGTTTTCGATAACTTTTGAAGATAAAATTGGCTACGTGCTTTTGAGCGAATTTACTGATAAATCGGCTTTTGAATTGAAAACAGTCATTACGGATATGATTAAACAAAAGCAAATCAAGTCTTTAATAATTGATTTACGTAACAATGGTGGTGGTTTAATTGATGAAGCGGTTAAAATTTTAGGCTATTTTCTGCCAAAAGGGACTGAAGTAGTCACCACCAAAGGAAAAAGCGTTCAGGATCAGAGAATTTACAAAACACCTTCAGAGCCATTATTCCCTGATTTACAATTGGCAGTAATCACGAACAGGTCATCGGCATCTGCCTCCGAAATTCTTGCCGGAGCACTTCAGGACCTCGACCGTGGTGTTATTGTTGGCGAACGTACGTTTGGAAAAGGTTTAGTTCAGAATATCAGACCAGTTGGTTATGGCGGGCATTTAAAAGTTACTACAGCCAAATATTATATACCAAGTGGCAGATGTATTCAGGCGTTGGATTACAGCCACCGAAACGAAGATGGAAGTGTGGGAAGAGTTCCCGATAGTCTGACAACCGAATTCAGTACCCGAAACGGAAGAAAGGTGCGCGATGGCGGTGGAATTGTTCCCGACAGTATAACAAAAGATGAAAGAAAATTGAACATTGCATATTATATCTATGCTCAAAATCATTATTTCGATTTTGCCAACCAATATGTCAAAAAATATCCTACCATTTCAAAACCTTCAGAATTTGTATTGAAAGATGAAGATTTTAATTCATTCACAGATTATCTGTTAGAAAAAAAATTCAATTATACTTCTCAAACTGAGAAATACTACAGCGAATTACTCGAAATTGCTAAATTTGAAGGATTAGATACACTTGCCAAAGCAGAATTCGAAGCCTTGAAAACAAAACTTATTCCCGATATTGCCAAAAATATTCAGGATAACAAAACTGAAATTTCTGAGTTATTAAGTCTGGAAATTATTAAACGGTATTATTTTCAAAAAGGTGTAATTGAATATTCATTACGGACTGATAATGATTTGAGTATTGCAAAAGATATTTTGAAAAATGAGGAAAAGTATTCAGAAATTCTCAAAAAATCCAAAAAATAATAATTGCTGATAATATGAAAAACAACATTGTTGGAGAAAAGATTTTAACAATCTGTATGGAAAAAAACATTAGTTTTGAGGAATTATCGGATCGTACAGGTTTATCTTTACTACAAATCGAAACCATTGTAAATATTGAAGAAATACCTTCATTAGCACCACTGATAAAAATCGCAAGGGCTTTAGGAGTGCGCTTAGGTACCTTTTTGGATGATGCTGAAATGCTTGGACCAGTTGTCCATCGTCAGGCTGACATACATGATCCTGTGACTTTTTCAAGTCAACTCACCACATCTAATTCTCACCTTGATTTTTTTACGTTAGCCGGTAACAAAACAGGAAGACACATGGAGCCTTTTCTGATTGATATTAAACCTTCATTATCTCATGAATCGGTACTTTCGTCGCATGAAGGCGAAGAATTTATTTTTGTACTTGAGGGTGCTGTAAAAATCAACTACGGAAAAGATACTTTTTTACTAAATAGCGGTGACAGCATATATTACGATTCGATAGTTGATCATCTTGTAAGTGCAGCAAATAATCAACCGGCTAAAATCGTTGCAGTAGTTTATACGCCAGCTTAAATCATTTATTTTTTCTTAGAAAAGACATAAAATTATTTACCTTCTGTTTTTATAGTTTTTTTGTTATGGATTTATCAAACAGGACTTTAGGTGATTGGCTTGAGTATTGGGCAAACGAAACACCAGATACCGAATATATAGTATATTCCGATAGAAATCTTCGTTTTACATGGAAAGCGTTCAATTTCCGTGTTGATAACATGGCTAAAGGATTACTTGCCATAGGAGTAAAAAAAGGGGCGCATGTAGGAATATGGGCTCAAAACGTACCCGACTGGTTGACTTTTCTATATGCCTGTGCAAAAATAGGAGCTGTTGCAATTACAGTAAATACTAATTATAAAGCTCATGAACTTGATTTTATAATTCAAAATTCGGATATGCATACATTGTGTATGACAGATGGGATGCCTGGAAACGATTATCTGGAAACTATCAACTCTCTTATCCCTGAATTAAAAACATCACAAAGAGGTAATCTAAAATCAGCTAGATTTCCTGCATTGAAAAATATAGTTTATATAGGTCAGGAAAAACTCAGAGGCATGTACAATACTGCCGAAATTCTACTTTTAGGAAGTAATCAGACTGAAAATGAATTTCTGGCAATAAAGAAAACCATCGATTGCCATGATGTTGTAAATATGCAGTACACCTCCGGAACTACCGGTTTTCCAAAAGGAGTTATGTTATCGCATCACAACATAGCCAACAATGGTTTATTGACAGGTGAGCACATGAAATTTACGCAGACAGATAAACTTTGTATTTGTGTGCCTCTTTTTCACTGTTTCGGAGTGGTTTTAGCAACAATGAATTGCCTTACACATGGCTGTACTCAGGTAATGGTCGAAAAATTCGATCCACTTGTTGTTCTTGCATCAATTCATAAAGAACGATGCACCGCCGTCTATGGTGTACCTACAATGTTTATCGCAGAATTGAATCATCCAATGTTCGATTTGTTTGATATGAGTTCTTTGCGAACCGGCATTATGGCAGGAGCTTTATGCCCTATCGAATTAATGCGCCAGGTGAACGAAAAAATGTTCATGGATATCACAAGCGTTTACGGATTAACCGAAACTTCACCCGGAATGACACAAACTCGCATTGAAGATTCTTTTGAGGTGAGATGTACAACAGTTGGAAGTAGCTTTGAATTCACTGAAGTTGCAGTAATAGACCCGGTTACAGGCGAAATTTGTGCTGATGGAGTTCAGGGAGAAATGTGTTGCAGAGGTTATAATGTAATGAAAGGATATTACAAAAATCCTCAGGCAACTTCAGAGGTTATCGATAAAAATGGATTTTTACATTCGGGCGATCTTGGAGTGAAAGATCCGGACGGAAACTTCCGAATCACTGGTCGAATTAAAGATATGATTATCAGAGGTGGAGAAAATATATCACCACGTGAAATTGAAGAATTTATTTATAAAATGCCGGGTGTAAAAGACGTTCAGGTTGTAGCAATAACATCGCCCCGGTATGGCGAAGATGTTGCAGCGTTTATTATTCTGCGCGATGGTGCCGAAATAATCCCTGAAGATGTAAAAGATTTTTGTAAAAATGAAATTGCCCGGTATAAAATTCCAAGATATATATTCTTTGTCGATAACTACCCGCTAACCGGTAGTGGTAAAATTCAAAAATTCAAACTACGGGAACTTGCGTTGGAATTGTGTGAAAAACAGGGTATTAAAATAATCTAAACACAGATTAAAATAATTGATGATTCGTTTAATATATAAATATCTAAAATTTATTTTAAGTGCCAGAAATACAAAAGGTTTTGGCATTCATTCTCCATATATATTTCAGTTCGTGCAATATGTTCTACACGAAAAACATCCATTTTATGTATTTAATAATATTGAAAAGCAACGTTCCAATCTGTTGAATAATGATAAATTAATTGAAATAAAAGATTTTGGTACCGGAAAGAATAAACCACGAAAAATATCGGACATTGCCCGGAAATCATTAAAATCCGAAAAGTTCGGAAAATTACTTTTCAGGATGGTTTATTACTTTAAAGCAAAAAATATTCTGGAATTAGGAACATCACTTGGCATTACAAGTGTATATATGGCTTCTGCATCGCAAGATGTAAAGTTAACAACCATCGAAGGATGTCCTGAAACTGCTCGTGTAGCGAAAGAAACTTTTAATCAATTAGACATTTCTAATATTAATATTGTTGTAGGAAATATTGATAATGTGCTATCAAAAGTACTTGATGAAACAGGGTTACTTGATTTCATATTTATTGATGCAAATCATAAATCAACAGCGTTGTTAAATTATTTTGAAAAATGCATTAAAAATGCAAATAAAAACTGTATCATTGTAATCGATGATATCTATTGGTCGAATGATATGGAAATGGCATGGAATAAAATTAAAAAGCACGATAAAGTTATGTCAACTGTCGATTTATTTCACCTGGGCATTGTTTTCTTAAACACCGACTTAACCAAAAAACATTATAAAATAATTTTTTGAATGAAGATATATACCAAATCCGGTGATAATGGAACAACCGGACTTATAGGAGGAACAAGAGTTCCAAAGAATGACATTCGGTTGGAAGCCTACGGAACTGTAGATGAACTGAATTCATTTATTGGACTACTGATTACTTATCCGTTAGACGAAAAAAACAAAGTATTTTTATCTGATATACAAAATAAACTCTTTTCAATAGGATCTTATTTAGCAACCGACACATCGAAAACTGACATAAATGCTGCTTCATTTTTAAAAGAAACCGATATAATTGATATCGAAAATGAAATAGATAGATTAAACGTTAATTTACCTTTGTTGCAGAATTTTATACTTCCCGGTGGTTCGCAAGCTGGAGCAGTAAGTCATATTTGTCGAACAGTGTCAAGAAGAGCCGAACGGAATATTTATAATGTTAAATCAATATATAATGTTGACATTCATATATTTGAATACATTAATAGGTTGTCAGACTATTTTTTCGTTTTATCGCGATATATTAATATTAGTGTAGATGCAAAAGAAATATGTTGGAAAAAATAGTTTAAATAAAAAAAAATTTTACTTTTGCAGAAAAATAAGAGATATTCAAATCTAATAATTTAAAAAACTTATTACTGTTTATGTATTGGACGTTGGAATTAGCTTCAAAAATTGAAGATGCACCCTGGCCTGCAACTAAAGATGAATTAATTGATTATGCAATTCGTTCAGGAGCACCTTTAGAAGTTATTGAAAATTTACAAGAGATTGAGGATGAAGGTGAAATTTATGAATGTATTGAGGATATTTGGCCTGATTATCCAAGCAAAGAAGACTTCTTTTTCAATGAAGAAGAGTATTGATTTATAGAATATTGAAAAAATCAATCAATAACTTTTGAGTTTGAATAGTGAATTTACAAAACAAATATTATTGTAAAAGCAATTTTTTTGATGATTTTCAGTTTGAATAATATCGCAAACAAAAAGTCGTTTGATTATTCATGGTTTGTGAATAATATATGAATGTAAACCCATGAAGAAAATTGTTTTTATTTTAATATCAATTGTTTGCATAAGTTCTGCGTATTCTCAATTCGATGCACAATACAGCCAGTATATGCTAAATCAGACTGCATTCAATCCCGCAGCGGTGGGAGAAAGCGGAATGATTGATGTTATCGGGAGACACAGAATTCAATGGTATGGAATGCCCAATGGAGGTAGAACAACAAATTTCAGCATCAATTCACCCTTGAAAATTCAAAAAACAAACCATGGACTTGGTGTAAGTTTTTACAACGAAAAAGTAGGACAATTCATCAATCAGGGTTTACAATTACAATATGCATTCAAGCAAAAAATTGGCAAAGGTGTTTTAAGTATTGGTCCCGAAATAGGCTACATAAGTTTAGGCTTCAATGGCGACAGTGTTAAAACACATCCCATTACCTATGGTGAATACCACGATTTAACTTCGGATGGTGATATTCCTCAGGGAGCAGTCTCTGGAATGTCGTTCGATTTAGGTATAGGTGCTTGGTATTCAACACCTAAATCGTATATAGGTGTTTCTTATAAGCATTTAAATCAACCTGAAGTAAACTGGGGTGAAACTACCGGATTTAAACAAAATGGATTGTTGTTTTTCACCGGAGGCACAAGTACAAGTATAGCTGATACTAAAATCGTAATAAAACCGAGTACGTTATTTAAAACCGATTTTACGACGTGGATCTTTGATTTGACTGGAAAGATGGAATATGATGATAAATACTGGGGAGGACTTTCATATCGATTTCAGGATGCTGTGGTACTTTTTGGGGGTATTAATATAGCGGGAGGATTATCAATAGGCTATTCGTACGATTTACCAACAACACAAATTATAAATGGAAGTTCCGGATCGCACGAAATAGTTTTGGCATACAGTTTTGCTTATGTATTCGGAAAAAAGTCAACGAAATATAAAAGTATTCGTTTTTTATAAACTATAAAATATAACAAACAAAAAATAAGATTTTTGTTCTCAACAAACAATTAATTGAAAATGAAAAAAAATCTGATATTCATATTTATTGTTACACTCTTCATTTCTTCGTGCAATAAACCTGCAGGAGAATTAGTAGGTACATCAAATAAATCCTTTGGTGGAGGTGGCTTTAACGAAAATAATCCCTATGGAATGGTTTTCATTAAAAGGGGCGCATTTATGATGGGAGCTAATGATCAGTCTGCTATGGGATCGAGTAGCGATAAACCTGTCAATGTTACAGTTGAAGCCTTTTGGATGGACGAAACTGAAATTACAAATGATGAATACAAGCAGTTCGTAACATGGGTTCGTGACTCAATTGCTTTAAGGCGTATGATAATTGAGAATGTACCGGGTTATGAAAAAATGATGATTGTTGAAGACAAAGCAAGTATCCCTGATTTAACTGCCGAAGAATTGGAAAAAGTCCAGCTAAACTGGAAAACTAAAATTCCATGGAATTCAAAAGACACTACTCTCCGAAGGATATTAAGTTATTTCTATTATGATAACGGCAACGAATTAATCCGAAAACAACAATTAAACCCCGGTAAAATTACTTATAGATTCGAATGGATCAACTATGATCAGGCGTCATTACCACAAAACAAATACAATGTAAATACCGGTGCCTATCCTGCCAATGCTAAAGTAAGAGTTGACACATCTTATATCGACAATAATGGTGTAATCATAAATAAAACAATAGAAAGAAAATTGAAATCACGTAAGGATTTTATTTCTACTAAAATTGTAAATATTTATCCTGATACTATGATGTGGCTTCGTGATTTTCAGTATGCTTATAATGATCCGAAAATGCATTTGTATTTTTCGCATCCCGGATTCTCAAACTATCCTGTAGTAGGGGTGACATGGGAACAGTCTCAAGCCTTTTGTGCATGGAGAACTCAGTTATTTAACGGAACTTCAAAAGTGAATGCTCAGGAGTACAGATTACCTACAGAAGCTGAATGGGAATATGCTGCCAGAGGAGGAAAATCAATCAATCTCTACCCATGGGGAGGAAATTATGTGCGCGATGCCAAAGGATGTTATTTAGCAAACTTTAAACCAATGAGAGGTAGTTATACCGACGATACCGGTGCTACAACAATGAAAGTAAGTTCATTTCTCCCTAATGATTTTGGATTGTATGACATGGCAGGTAATGTATCTGAATGGACTTCTTCTGCTTTTGTAAACACATCAAATCTGATTGTTTCAGATATGAATCCAAGTTTTCAGTTTAGCGCTAAAAAAGATGACTCTGATATTTTAAAACGTAAAGTTATTAAAGGAGGATCATGGAAAGATATTGCATATTACCTTCAATGTGGTATAAGAACATACGAATATCAGTTCGAAAGCAGGCCGTATATTGGCTTCAGATGTGTACGATCATTTAATGGTGAATAAATAATAATAAAAATATTCTTAAAATAATAATTATGGCTAATAATCGTTCAAAATTCGACCTTTGGTGGAATTCGTATCCAGTAAGACGCATATTTAGTGCTGTGTATAGTTTTGGTGCTGCAATTGTAATTCTTGGTGCATTGTTTAAAATTATACATTTACCTTATGCTAATGAAATGCTGATGGTAGGTATGTTAACAGAAGTGGTGATTTTTGCTTTAGGAATTTTTGACAA
>CAYNHC010000025.1:2294-6298 GCA_964396705.1 uncultured Paludibacter sp. | reverse complement strand
TAAACAATCAAGAAAAATCATTAACAAATGAGTGCAGGAAAAAATTGTCCCGAAACCCCCAGGCAAAAAATGATTGGAATGATGTATTTGGTGTTGACAGCAATGTTAGCGCTTAATGTGTCCAATGAAGTCTTGAATGGTTTTGATATGGTGAATCTTGGTTTAGGAGAATCGATTACTTCTGCTGAGATTAGAAATAAAGGGCTTTATGATAATTTTCAAGTTGAAGCAGAGAAAAACCCTGCAAAGGTAAAGGAGTGGCTCGATCAGGCAAAGTTGGTTAAAATAAAATCAGATGCCCTTGTAAAATACATTCAAGATGTTAAGTTTCAGATTGTAAAAATTGCAGATGGAGATAAAGCAGATCCTAACGCTGTGAAAATTGAATCGCGAGAGGATATTGATGCTGCAGGTCAATTTGCATTAGGGAATGGAGATGAAAAATTAAAAGCTGAAATCAATAAATTTCGTGACTTTATTGTTCAACTCACCAAAGGAGATCCTGCTAAACAGGCGATGTATCTTAAAATGTTTGATACAGGTAACAAAAAGGGAAAACAATGGTCTGATGCTATGTTTGAAAGTATGCCGGTAGCTGCAGTAGTAACAATTTTAAGCAAATATCAATCAGATATTCGTACTGCTGAGTCGGAAACAGTTCAATATTTAAGACAGAAGGCAGATTTACAGGATTTTGATTTGAATACTTTAGAAGTAATTATAAACTCCGAATCAAGTTATGTTCTTAAAGGAGGATCTTATAATGCTGAAATTTTCCTTGCAGCTTATGATAAAAATAAAGTAAGTTCCTATCAGTATTCAGTTAATAATACATCGTTGGGTAACAATAATATGGTAAAGTTAGGAGCAACAAGTGTAGGTACTCATACTTTTAAAGCAAGTGTTAGAGTGCCCAAGAATGATGGAACATGGGAAACATATACATCAAACCCTTATCAATATATAGTTGGTGAACCTTCTGCAACAATTTCTAATGAAGATCTGAATGTGGTTTATCGAGGCATTGATAATAGATTTAGTATCTCTGTACCTGGAGTGGCCGCTGAAAATGTGTCTGTAAGAGTAAATGGAGGAACTGCAGCAAAAACCGGTCTTGGAAAATATATTATTCGCCCTACACAGGATGGTGAAATATCAATTTCTGTATATGGAAAAATTAGTGGTAAGGATTTGCTAATGGGTAAAAGTGATTATAGAGTAAAATACCTGCCTGATCCAAAATCATATTTGCAATATACTGATGCTGGAGGTGTTCAAAGACAAATTTTTGAAGGTAATTTAACCAAAAGAAATTTGATGTCAAGTGGAGTGTCAATAGTAGCCAGCTATGGGCAGGATGAATTAATTAAAGCCAATTTTACGGTTACATCATTCACTATGCAAACAGTTTTTGGCATGATAAATAGTAATGGTTCAAAATTAAGCTCAAGACAAATATCTGATATAGAAAGACTTGAAGGTGGGGATATTATAACTTTTAAAAATATTAAAGCTGTTGGTCCTGACGGTAAAGTTAGAAGTCCGGGTTTAATTCAGGTAACAATTTAATGGAAAAAATTAATCAATAAGTTTGCAAAATGAAAAAATATAGTATTGTAATAATTATTAATTTACTTTTACTTACGCAAAATAAAATTTCTGCGCAGGAAACAGCTCAGCCCTTTTTTAACATGAAAGGTGCAATTGCGGTTCAGACTACACAAATGGATGCATTAGCTGATACCATTGCGGTAATAAGTCACAGGAGCGATGATATCGTATGGTCACGGATTATATATAAGGTAATTGATATGCGTGAAAAACAAAATTACCAGTTGTATTTCCCAACCCGTGCAAACGAAGAATATAAAAGTTTATTCAGGTTAATGCTCAATGCGATTGTAGATGGAGTTCCGGTTTATCGTCGTAATCCCCGTGAAATCAGACCCTCATTTAACGATAAAATAATTGACACAGATCTGCCTCTTATTTTCGCTTATGACGATCTTAGAGATAATGACCTTATTCAGGTAGATTCAGTTACTCATATCATAAAAATCGGTGAAGATCAATATCAACAATATATTAAAAGCCAATTGAAGTTTTTAACTCAGGAGATTGTATTCTTTGACAAACATTATTCAAGAATGTTTTCAAAAATCATCGCTATTGCTCCAATGAATTCAAACAATCCGAATAATTCAAGATCAAAAATCAGTATGGATTTCTTTCGCGAATCGATTCTTTGCTGGTTTTCGTTTGATGAATTAAGACCTTATTTGGCAAAACAGTACGTGATTCCAAACGGTAATGAAACTCAAAGATTGACTTTTGACGAGTTTTTTGCTCAAAAATATTATTCAAGTTATTTGTTGGGAGATGCCAACTTGTTTAACAGAACATTACTTGAAACATTCAATGATCATGGAAAAATAAGAAAAGAGCAAAAAAGAATTGAAACAGAAATGTTGAACTTTGAGCTTGATTTGTGGGAATTCTAATTTTAATGCTTTTAAAATAGGATTGGAACTAAATATTATTAAAGACGACTTATATGTTGTCTTTTTTAATTTGAAAACCACTCAAAGTATTATTTATTTTCTGTTAAATTTAAATTTGGGGTGTCTAATAAATGTTGATATCCTGCTGAAAATTTGAAGAAGAAACTAAAAATGAAAATGCAAACATAAAATAAGTCAAAGCCTTATTCTACAAATAGATATATTTAAAATGACTAAAATATTAATTGCAGATAATCAGTATATTTCTAACTCAGGTTGGAAATATATTCTTCATCAATGGTCGAATAATATTACTGTTTTAGAAGCATCAACCAAATCCGAATTGATAAGCAATCTTGAAACGGAGTCTGTTGATTTAGTTATTTTGGATTATTCATTGTTTGATTTCAATTCAATAAATGAAATAATAATTTTACATCAAAGATTCAGTTTGGTAAAATGGTTATTTTTTTCAGATGAATTTAGTGAAGAATTTGTTAAAAACTTACTGTTTAACTCAAATAGTATTAGTTTTCTGTTAAAGGACAGTTATTCAGAGGAGTTTTATGCATTTCTAAAAGAATTTGTAAAAGGGAATCGCTATATTTGCAGTCATATAAGTAACCTTTTGTTAAATTTGAAATTAAACCAGTCAGTTTCCAACTCAAAAAAAATTATTCTAACAACTACCGAAACAGAGATTTTAAAGGAAATTGCATTGGGCAAAACTACTAAAGAAATTGCTGAGAGAAGACATATAAGTGTACATACAGTCATGACGCATCGTAAGAATATCTTCAGGAAAATTGAAGTTAACAGTGTTCATGAAGCTACAAAATATGCTATGCGGGCAGGAATTGTAGAAATGGCAGAGTATTATATTTAGACAAAAGAGCAACACCGATAGCTATCGGGAAAAGAACAAAGATGAAGACAGAATTGTCTTACACTTTAAATAGTAAATGACAAAATAGTAAATGAACAAATGAATATAGCAGCATTATTATCCGGCGGAGTTGACAGTTCGGTAGTGGTTCATTTATTAAAGGAGGCTGGGTACAATCCTACGCTTTTTTATATAAAAATTGGGATGGACGATGATGAATTGCTGCATTGCACATCTGAGGAAGATATTGAAATGGCCTCTTTGATTGCACGTAATTATGGACTTCATTTGGAAGTTATTGATCTTCATCAGGATTATTGGGATAATGTAGTCGCCTATACGATAGAAAAAGTGAAACTCGGGTTGACACCGAATCCGGATGTGATGTGCAATAAATTGATTAAATTTGGCGTTTTTGAACAAAGAGCCGGATATATGTTTGATAAAACTGCTACAGGACATTATGCAACCACTACTGAGTTGAATGGCAAAACATTTCTATCAACTGCCAAAGACCCGGTAAAAGATCAAACTGACTTTCTTGCTCAAATAGATTATTTGCAAATTTCAAAATTAATGTTCCCAATAGGACATTTGATGAAAAGTGAAGTGCGGGA
>CAYNHC010000025.1:0-2194 GCA_964396705.1 uncultured Paludibacter sp. | reverse complement strand
GTAAAAAAGGATGTAGAATCAAACATTGTGTGGGTATCGAAAGGATATGAGGTAGAAACACAATATGGAAAAGACTTTCTTTTACAAAATATGCATTTTATAACTGAGAATCCTTGGTCAACTTATATTAATTGTGAAGATATTACGTTTAAAATAAGACATACTCCTGAATTTACGAAAGGTAAGATTACTAAAACAGAAAAAGGTTTTCTTATTGAATCGGACGAAAAATTACAGGGAGTTGCCCCGGGACAGTTCGGTGTAATATACGATAAAGATGCAAAAATATGTATTGGTAGCGGTGAAATATGTAGCAGTCAGTAAATTTGTGAAAAATTGAATAATTTCCAATGAAAAAACTACGCAGAATCAATTATATCGTTTTGACATTACTAAGCTGTATTCCAGTTTTAGCAAAACAGTATATTGCCAATGCTGAGGGAATTCTCAATACCAATAATACAACGACGAATTCAGTTTGGGCTCAAGATAATATGTCGGTTCCTTTTTCTGAAAAACATGATGATAAGTTCGAAAGCAATCAAATATACAGATCAAATGCAATATCGGCCGCAGGTCCGGATTTAACATTTAATGTTGACCCATCAGTTGTAAATGTAAAAAGAAACCCCGATGGTACTATAAATTATTATGCAATTTGTAGAAATAATCCTGACGATACTACTGCAGTGCAATTTACAATTTACCCCAATAAATTTGATGCACAATATGAATACAGTATTGATTGGGGCGATGAAAGTGCCGAATTTTTTGGTAAGCTTACTTCACCATATACCATAAGTCACGATTTCAAAAATTGTATAGATGGTGAATTTTGGGCGATTAAATATAGAATAGTATATTTAGGACAAACTTACGAATCAACATATAATCTCTACGTTGGTTCCTCACCTACCTTAAACCTGAATACACCAAACAATATTCAACTTTGTACTGAAGAAGTGTTTGAATATCCTTTGAACACAATAAAAAACTCAAAAGACACAAAATACAAAATACAGTTCAATGATGGAACCAAACCTGAAGAATTTGATACGTTGCCTCCGAGTATAAAACATGCATTTAAAGCCACTTCCTGTGGTGTTAATACTGTTATTGGAAGTACTCCTAAGCCCAATTCATATGGTATGACTATTACTGCCGAAAATTATTGCGGGATAAGTACGTTTAGTTTTGGTGGAATTTATGTGTCAGAAGGTCCTAATGTTCAGTTACAAAAGCAACCATATAAAGCTTGTGTAAATGGTACTGTTATATTCGATGGGAAAGTAATAAAAGGTAAATCGCCAAATTCTTTTTCGACTATATTAAATGATTGTTATGAATCGGGCAATTATATCTGGGAAATCAGAGATGTTAATGGGAATTTAATTAATTCAGATAATGCAGTTTTACAGTTAGTTAAAGGTGATTTTGGTTCAAATAATGGTTACCCCAATAACTATATTCGTTGGACAACAGCAACTCCAAAAATCGAAACAAAATTTCTTGTACCCGGAACTTATACTGTGAAGTTAATGGCGGCTAATAGTTGTGGTGTTTCCGATACAATTCAAAAAATTTATATAGATCCATATATTGACCCCACATTTACTTCTGAAGCAAATATTAGTTGCAATTCTTTAAATTTAAAATTGACTAATTCAACAAATATCAGTGATCTTAACAAACAAGCTTTGATATTAAAGCAACAAACAGGTGTAGATGTTCAGAAGTTCAAATGGGATATTTATAGGGATGGGAATTTGATAGAAACAATCGAACAAACATATACAAATGGTATATTTGTGCCAGTTAATATTCAAAAATCATACACTACTTCAGGAAAATATAAAGTTGTTTTAACGTATTTAGGTAATACCTGCAACATTAACTATGAACAACGAACCTTTGATGTTCCGGGTAATACTAAAATTGAAATCAAGCCGATGAATGCGTGTTTGATTGTAGATTCGGTAAACGTAAATGCATCAGCACAGATTGAAACTTATGGTCTGAAAATTGATCAGTATCATTGGAAAATTACTGATGATAAAAATGTTGTAAAACACGAAAGTTTTATTGAATTCCCAATGTTTACGTTTAAGGAATCAGGAAAATACAATGTTAATTTAGCAATAACTACAAGTTGCGGTACTACTTCAGTTAATTCTTCATTTATAATAGAACCTGA
>CAYNHC010000024.1:0-22769 GCA_964396705.1 uncultured Paludibacter sp. | reverse complement strand
GCATTCGTCATGATTGACCATGCATATTTTTGTTTTTCAATTTTAATATTTTCTGTAAATTTTTCCAACTGATTATTGGAATAGAAATCAACAAGTGCATCGGCAATTAGAGCGGGACTTACATCCACGACATAGCCCACTTTGCCATTTGGAATTGTTTCTGCCAATCCACCTACATCTGTTACTAACATAGGTTTCTCAAAATGATAAGCAATCTGACTCACACCACTTTGAGTGGCTGATCTATATGGTTGAGCTATAATGTCGGCAATACTGAAATAGTTACGGACATCGCTGTCAGGAATAAATTTAGTTCTAAGTATGATATGATTGTCAAGTTTGAGTTTTGCAATTTGCTTTAAATAGGGTTCCGGATTTTCGTAGAATTCCCCGGCTACAATTAACTTAACCGGAAACTCGCGTAATCGACTATCCGCAAAAGCTTCAATCAATAAATCGAGTCCTTTGTATTGACGAATAAATCCAAAAAATAAAATATATGAATTATTTTCGTGCAATCCAAGCTTCAGTGCTGCCAGATTTTTTGGCAATGGCTCACCATAATGGTCATAAATTGGATGTGGAGAAACGGCTTTTGGTTTCAGATAATTATCAAACTTATTGATATCGGAAATTACTGAATCTGTCATTGCTACAAAACCATCCATTGCATTGACAAAATATTTAGGAAATAATTTATCAAGTATGGTAGGTTCATGAGGTATCATATTGTGTATCATAGCAATTAACTTCGATTTTGGACTCCGTGCAAAACGGGCTATTGTTCCGAAACACGGAGCAAAAAAAGCCATCCAGTAACAAAATATAATTTTATCCGGCGCTTTCTTTTTAATTTTTCTTCCGGTTTTTATCCACGAAAGCGGATTAACCGAATTAATAGTTCGATTTATAATCAAATCGTCAGGACTTAGTTCTGAAGAAAACTGTGATTTTCCTGGGAAAAGAAATGAAGGATATTGAAGTGAAAACGTAAAAATTTCAACATCATGTCCTTGCTTTATATATTCCCGCGCTAATCGCTCATTGTATGCGGCTAACCCGCCTCTGTAAGGATATGTTGTTCCAACAATAATAATTTTCATATATAACTATTTAAATATGAGGAAAATGTGTTTTGTTTATCAGGTATTTAAAGTTTAAAACCGATACAATCATAATTTTACAAATGTACAAAAAAAACAGTTTAGGTAAAAAAGGAATTTAAAAAAGTATCAATCAGTTTTTTTTATGCTTAAAATTTAAAATTTATAGCAAAAAATTTTAATACTTAGCAAAAAATCATTTAATTTGTAGTCTGAAAATAAAATACATAAAAATAGTTCGCAATGAAAGAATTTTTGAAATATTTAGGCGCATTACTCGTTTTTATTGGAGTTGTACCATTATTTATTTATCATTTCGGAGAAACTCAATCAAACTCCTACCTAATTTTATCAGGTGTTATTATTTTGATTGGAGCCGTATCTCACGTTCTTCTGAATAAAAAGGTTAAGTAAAATTATTGTTTAAGAAATTAATTAAGCCGGAAAGTTTTTCCGGCTTTTTTTGTTGGTTTATTATAACTGTAAAGTTTTTCATCAAATAAAAAATATGTTCTGTATGATGTTCATTATATGAACTTTAAAAAAGAAGTTATTAAAAATAAAGTCATTTTGATTAATAATTCTTCATAAATTCATTTTTTTTTGATTGATGTCTAATCTTTTTATGCAATAAGTTTGTTAATTACTGAAGTTTATTTAATTTTATCGCGATATAATTATTTCCAGATTATTACGTTGAGTTTCTATAGTTTTTATCAATAAATTATCAATCATTTTTGAGTATTAAAACTCATTTCAAATACATTATAGAATGAAAACAAAAATCTTAATTAGTTCCCTGCTATTTTTTCTTGTAATATCAGCTACAGCTCAGAGTAATGGTGATTTTTACAAAAGTGAATCAAAATCTAACAATGATTCGTTCTTGAAATATGGATTGAAAGTTGGATATGATATGCATCCAATAACCTTTAATCCCGAAGAAATAACTGATCAACTGCAAAATGGATATCAGGGAGGTATTTTCCTGCAATTGGGTCGTTCAGTTTATTTGCAACCCGAGATTTACTATGCTACATACGTTAATCCTGTAAACAGCGTATCCAGTGAAAAAATTCAAAGTATTCGTGCTCCAATCTTGTTGGGAGTGAGATTAATAAATCTTGGAATTGTTAGTGCACATGTAATGGGGGGACCTGTTTACACCGCTTCACTTTCTGAATTGACAACAGGAATTAGAATAAAAGACCTTACACATAAATGGCAGGTAGGCGTCGGGGTTGATGTTTTAGGATTTATCACTGCCGATGTGAGATATACATTGCTTGATGGAATAGATATCTCTGACCAATTTTCGAATTTCAGCAAAGAAACAAGTATGTTAAATGTAACTGTTGGATTTAAACTTAAATAGAGTCTATTTCGTAAAGATTATTTGTAGTAACTTTTAAATTTTGAGTATTATGAAAAAAGAATATTATGGAATTTTAGTATTTTCGGTTTTTTTATTATTTCAAAATACAGTTTACGGGCAGTTCAATTCATCATATTTGAAATTAATTGCAAAAGAGAATTATGTTGATGCTGAGAAGAAACTCTTAAAAGATTTACAAAAGGAGCCAACTGATGTGGAAATGAATTTTTCTATGGCTATTTTATATATAACCTCAAAATATCCGGGATATAATTCAGAGAAGGCATATGAATCTATACTGAAAGCAAAAGATGCTTTTGAGAATACAATTAAAGAAAAAGATATTAAAAAACTTAATAAAATCCCTATCAATAAGGATGTTATAGAAAGTTATATCGATACAATTTGCCATCATGCCCTGAATGAGGCCATTGATATAAACACATCTGATATTTACGAAAAATACCTTTCGACTTATCGATTTGCTCCTGAAGAATATACAAAGCAAGTGGTTGAGTTAAGAAATGAAGCTAAATATAAAATTGCTTTAGAAAAAAATACCGTTGAAGGCTTTCAGGAATTTATCAGGAATTATCCCGATGCAAAACAAGTTTCGGATGCAGTTATAAAAAGAAATCAACTTGCTTTCGAAAAAGTCAGGAGATTAGATAAAATTCCGGATTATAAAGAATTTATAAACAGATATCCAGATGCTACCGAAGTTATTCCAGCTTATGAACGAATCCATGAATTAGCTTATATTCAGGCAGAAAGAGAAAATACTTCAGCAGCCTATAAATTTTTTACCGAGGAATATCCGTCAAGTAAGCAATACAACAAAGCCCTCAAAATGATGGAAAAACGGCAGTATCTGGAAAATACTGTACCCGGCGATTGGAAAAAATACAAAAGCTTCATTGAAAGATTTCCTGCAAATCCGTGGAAATCGTTTGCTCAGGATAGCATTTTTATGATTGGTTCAACCTCCGAAAATCTTGAAATTTTGAATTATTGTGTTGATAGTTTCACTGATGATAAAAAGCAAAAAGCATTACTGACATTGTACAAAATATTTACGATGGATGGTGAAAAAATGACACTTGACATGTTTTATTCAAGATATGATGATGAAGTTTTTAATGATGTTAAACTTGATGATTATAAACTCGCTGCTTTAGGAGATTCATTGATGCGAATGATACCAAAAGAAATGAACAAACCTATATTTGAAAATTATATTAAGGCTGCTGCACCAAAAGAAAAAGCTTTCAGGGTAATCAAAAAGTTGCTTATGCCGGACATAGATGCAAAAGACTGGGCAACTGCATTAGAAAAAGCAAAAAATTATTCACAATATTTTGGGGGTAAAAACAAATCGTTTGATGATTTTATTTATTTTCTGGGATCATTGAAAAATGCGCCAAAACCCATAATAAATGTAACACCCGAAACCGAAAAAACACCCACTGCAACATCCGAAACGAAGTCTGAACCACAATCAGAGATACCTCCTGTTAATGAAAATTCTGAACAAAGTGCGACTCAGGCAGTTGGGGTTTCAGAATCAGAAAACAAATAAAAAAAAATCTTACCTTCGTAACTGAAGGTAAGATTTTTTTTAAAACCCGATTGATTTCAATCCCAATCCCGCTTTCTCGTCTAAACCAAACATGAGGTTCATGTTCTGAACTGCCTGTCCCGAAGCACCTTTCAGCAGGTTATCAATCATCGAAACAATTAATAATTTATCTCCGTGTTTTTCGAGATAAATGATGGCTTTGTTGGTGTTAACCACCTGTTTCATATCTGGATTTTTATCCACCACAAAAGTGAAAGCAGCATCTTTGTAAAATTCTTTGTACAATTCTTTTGCTTCGGACAGACTTAAAGCACAATGCGTATATGTTGTGGCATAAATACCTCGCGCAAAATTCCCCCGTACAGGAATGAAATTTACAGATTTATCAAATCCGCTTTGTAACTGGCGCAGCGATTGCCCTATTTCTTGCAAATGCTGGTGTCCGAATGCTTTGTAAATGGAAATATTATTATTGCGCCAGCTGAAATGGGTACTTGCCGAAGGTTTTACGCCGGCGCCAGTCGATCCTGTAATCGCATTTACGTGTACCTCATCCTTTAACAATCCGGCTACTGCCAAAGGTAATAATGCCAATTGAATGGCTGTGGCAAAACATCCCGGATTAGCAATGTGTCGGGCTTTGAGTATTTCTTCGCGATTCAGTTCTGGCAATCCATACACAAAATCGTGGTCGGGTCGTTTCTCGCGGTAATCAGTCGAAAGGTCGATAATTTTCAGATGAGCCGGCACGTTATTTTCATCCATGAATTTTTTACTGTCGCCGTGCGCCGAGCAAAGAAACAATGCGTCAACATCACCGAAAGGCAATTCGGAAGTAAAAACCAGATCAGTTTCACCAATCAATCCGCCGTGAACATCTGTGATCAGATTTCCGGCATTACTACTGCTGTTTACAAACACGATTTCCACATTGGGGTGATTCACCAAAATGCGAAGTAATTCGCCTGCTGTATAACCTGCACCGCCAATAACGCCTGCTTTAATTTTTATCATTACATAAGTTTTTTTTGAAAATAAAATATTAATATCCACATAATCAATACTAACCATGTCCAAATCCAATAACTAAACTTTCGGTTTTTATGCCTGATAGTATAAATTAATATTGTGTTGGCAAACACTCCGCCCAAAATTTCCAATCCGTGAAGTGTTTTTTCGGGAATACGTCTGCGATTTACAGTTGATAAATATTTATCATAAGCAAAAAGTAACCCGCTTACCAGATTAATGATTACCAGATAAATGTACGCAGTTTCATTCAGAAATTTCATTTTTCTTTTTATTCGAAATCTTTTTCTTTTTACTTTCAGGCAAATAATTATCACAGGCGATAACGCTTTTACCCGATTTTAATCCCAATTATTTGCGCGCATCTCCTGCAATTTTTCCTCCGGCTCTTGCCGCATTTTGATTTTCGATAAAACCAATAGTATCTGTATTTACCGCAATTTCTTTCGTAGAAGCTTCACCCAACATCGAAAAAATAAGTTCAAGATCAGTCATGTGATCCCTGAGATTTTGACTTTTCAACCCTTTCACTTCTTTGTATTCTTTCGGTGTCAAACCAAAAGTTGCCTTTGAAATTTCTGCCGTCAGTATGGCATATTCGATTTTTTCTTTTACACCGCGATTTTTCCATTCTTCGGTCAATTCCTCACGGATTGCAATACTTCGCATTCTCTTTTCAATCCAATCATCCGGATACCCTTTCAGTTTGTAGAGTTCACGGGTTCGTTGAGTTGCAAGTTCAGGATTTTCTATTTCCTCCAACCGTTCTGCACCTACTTTTGCCAGCCATAGTTTGAAAGGCTCGGCTTTGGGAGAAGGAATGGATTGAATGATGCGAAGGAGGTTTTGAGCGTTGGCACAACCCATTTTTTGCCTACCACCATTGGTTTCAACATAAAGGGTAGGTACAATTTGTACCCACCCTTTGGCAAGTTCCAAATCACGCTGTCTCATCCGTTTAATATATTGTTTTGGATCAGTACTGTCAGTCAAAACAGCTATGACATCTTCAATAACAAAATACCATTTCTCTTCACTTTCGTTCCAAACCGAACGAATTTGTTTGCTTTCAAATAATTTTATACTTCCCATTTTTCAATTCGTTAATTTAAGGTTTTCAATATTCACAACTTGTGTCTTTTCATTCTTCATTTAAAATATCAGGTCTCAATAGTTTTGTTCTTTCCACCGATTGTTGATGATTCCATTCATCTACTTTAGCTTGATGTCCTGAAAGCAAGATTTCAGGCACTTTCCAGCCTTTATAGTCGGCAGGACGGGTGTAAACTGGTGGAGCAAGCAAATTATCCTGAAATGAATCTGAAAGAGCAGATTGCTCATCTCCAATTGCACCGGGAAGTAATCTTACAATGGCATCGGTCATAATCGCTGCCGGAAGTTCTCCACCTGTCAACACATAATCGCCAACAGTTATTTCCTTGGTAATGAGATGTTCACGTATGCGATGATCTATACCTTTATAATGCCCGCAAAGAATAATTATATTTTGAGAAAGAGAATAGCGATTGGCCATTTTTTGATCAAAACTCACACCATCCGGCGAAGTGTAGATTACCTCATCGTACTCACGTTCACTTTTAAGTTTTGTAATAATCCGTTCAACCGGTTCTATCTTTATAACCATTCCGGCACTGAATCCGAACGCATAATCATCAACCCTTCGATGCTTGTTGGTAGTATAATCGCGCAAATTATGTACAAATACCTCGACCAATCCTTTGTCTCTGGCACGTTTCACAATGGAGTAATTCAACGGACTATCCAACAATTCAGGAACTGCAGAAATTATATCAATGCGCATCAAATCAAATGAATAATGAAGAATTAATAATTACAAATAGTGTTGCAAAGGTAGTAAAAAATGTACCAATATGCCAATAAATCAATGTGATAATAGTTTATTATACTATTTACCAAATGATTAAATGTTTAGATTTAAATAAATCTCAAAACCACATCACAAATTCGCAGCTAACCATTTTCTCAGTATTTCAGGAGATTTTCCTGATCGTTTGCAATAATCGACGAACTGATTTTCGTCAATTTTACCAATATTAAAATATTTAGATTTAGGGTGATCAAACATCAATCCACTCACCGATGCATTAGGAAACATAGCACCGTTTTCGGTAAGCATTATACCTAATTCTTTAAAATTGATAAGTTCATCTAATGTAAAGATAATTGATTGATCAGGTAGAGAAGGGTATCCAACCGCAGGACGAATGCCCTGATAGTGAGTTTTGAAAAGTTCATTTACTTTGAGAGGCTCGTTGGGTGTGTAACCCCAAATTTTCGTACGTACTTTGTAATGTAACCATTCAGCAGTGGCTTCAGCCAAACGATCGGATAAAGTTTTTATCAGAATGGCATTATACATATCATCCTCTTTTTCATAAGTTTGGGCAAATGCTTCCACGCCTAAAACTGTATTGGCAAAAACACCAATGTAATCGTTTTCAGGTTTTATAAAATCGGACAAAGCATAACAAAAACCATCACTCGATGGAATTTGTTGACGCAAAGTTGGTATCGTTATTTTATGATTGTCAGTTTCTGCAATTATACCATCATCAACCGAATAAGCCGGAAAAATACCAACTACGGCATTCACCGTTACAATTTTTTCGTCGAGAAAGCGGCGAAGCATCTCCTGAGCGTCTTTGTAGAGTTTTAATGCTTCTTCAGCTTTTGGACGTTCGGCCTCAGGAAATTTTTGTAACCAGCCCACTTTACATGAACCGCAATCGCACACAGTTTGGATATCATCGTATTTTCCATTCAGTCGCCAGGCCATAAAAAAGAATGTCCAGTGAATAAATGGTACAATTTCTCTGAGATTAATATCGTGAAATCGGGTAATGCCCGGATTATTTGGAGTCATTTTTTTTAGAATAAAGATTAAAGAACAAAGAATAAAGATTTACAACATCAATAAACTAATGGCCATGACCGCCATTCCGGCCACAAAACCAGCAATTGAAAAGTGATGTTCACCATATTTTTCGGCACCGGGCAAAAGTTCATCTACCGAAATAAATACCATGATACCTGCTACCGAGGCCATTAACAAACCAAGTGTAAAATCGGACATGAAAGGCATTAGAATAAAGTAACCTATTAACCCGCCAATTGGCTCAGCCATTCCGGAAGAAAACGAAAGCCAGAATGCTTTTTTACGACTACCAGTGGCATAGTAAATGGGTACTGATACAGCAATACCTTCGGGAATATTGTGAATAGCAATAGCAATGGCGATAGGAATGGCGATATCGGGCGATACAAGGGCAGATGTAAAAGTAGCCATTCCTTCCGGAAAATTGTGAATGCCAATTGCCAATGCCATCATAACGCCCATTCGTTTCAATTGCTTTTCCTTTTGTCCGCTCATTTCTTCTACCGAATGCATTTCGTGAGGATTTTCAGCATTTGGAATGATCATATCAATGGCATAAATCAAGGCTATACCGACAAAAAACGCCAGCACCGTAGCCAGTTCGGGAACAGCTGATCCACTTTTAATTAATAAATCGTGAGCTTGTGGGAATATTTCGACAAATGAAACATAAATCATTACACCTGCCGAAAAACCAAGCGATGTGGAAAGAAATTTTGTGTTGGTTTTTTTTGCAAAAACCGCAATCGCACTCCCGATTCCGGTACTTAATCCTGCAAAAAGAGTCAATCCTAAAGCAAAAAGTATATTATTTGAAATCATTTGAATAGTATGGTTCTTATATTAATTTGATAACACAAAAATAGATGAAAAAGTTGTATTTTTGCTGTAATCGATTAAACACTTCAATTAAATACATTTATGAAACGAATACTGTTTTTATTTTTTGTTCTGCTTTTTACTGGAACTTATACATTGTCTCAAAAGAAATCAGATATTTCGATGGAATTAAAGAATTATGAGTTAATAAAGTTGCAAAAACCGGATACTATTGGAGGTAAGTCATTGATGAGCGCCATAAAACTGCGTAAAACCGATCGGCAGTTTAACATAAAAAATCTTTCAATAAAGCACTTGTCAAATGTACTATGGGTAGCAAACGGTATTAACCGCTCAAACGGAAAACGTACTGTTCCTTCGGCAATGGCTCTTTATCCTTTAAAAACTTATGCGGTTCTTTCAACTGGAATATATTTTTATAATACGTTGAAACATCAATTAGAGCCGGTTGTGAAAGGAGATTTTCGTAATTTAGCAGGAAGTCAGGATTTCGTGAAAATTGCACCTTTAAACCTGATTTTTATTGCTGATTATTCGGTTTACGAAGCTAGAAAAATTCCGATCGAAAAACGTCTTTATCTGGCAGCGCTGGATGCAGGTCATTGTACTCAAAATGTTTACCTCTATTGTGCTTCTGAGAACATAAAATGTGTTGTGAGAGCAGGTGCCAACGAAAAGGAACTTTTAAAGGTTTTAGGTCTTAACGAAACTCATCAGTTTATTGTAGCTCAAACTGTTGGATATTAAATGTGACAAAAATTACTCGTAACAGGTATTATAATAACAAATAAACAACAGAGGTCTAGCAATAAAGCTAAACCTCTGTTGTTATTTGTCATCCTCTGGTGTTAGTTCCCTTTCTCCCTTTCGGTAATAATAAACCAAACCATATTCCCTGCATTTGTTATATCGGGTATAAGGCGGTTCATCTTTAAATTTTTCTTCTACCTGATTCCAGATATCAAGAATTATCTCATCGCCCTTTACACGAAAATTCACTAAGTCTTCCCAACTTCGATTAGTAGCTTGCTGGTGTAATTTCTGATTTGATTTATACTCTTTAAAAATCTCATAATGAACTTTAACTTTGGCAATTGCAGGATTGTATATGGGTAACCCTCCATTTCTTACTCGCTCATTTTCTCCATCAATAACATATTTACCCCACTCCAAAATTGAAGATTCAGTACTCAAATCGGGAACATTATGAACATTTGGATCTAAATGATAGAAAAGTTTATGCTCTTTTTTTATATCGCCACGTATTACCGATAAATTAAATACCTGAATAAAATGTGAAATATAAAGTCGTGCATTATGAACAATTTGCTGATACTTCTTATTCGCAGCAATTTGATTTTCGTGTGCTTGCTGATACTGAATCAAATGCTTTTCGAAAAGACTCAGATAAGTTTTTGCTTCGTGAAAAGTTTTATAAGATACAACCTGATTTGTAAAATCTTGATTTTCGGCTTTTCTAACAACCTGACGCAAAGCACGTAATCGAGCCTGATCGGTATTGGGTAGTCGGCGATATGGCATAGAATTAAATTAATAATTAATAATTAAAAACTAACACCTTATTCTTATATAAGATATTTAATTTTTATTACGCATCGACAAAGATAAAAAATTAATCTTCTCTGCTCATTAATTTTTCAGCTAATTTTCTCAATTCCTGTTTTTTATTTGCCGGAACCGAGACTTTTTCAAGATTTGTGATGGCTTTTTCATAGAAATAAATCATCTTCTCTTCGCAAATTTTTCTAACACCCAATTGGTTATAGATCTCAGTAACCGCATTTATTTTACTGACAGGCTCTTCATCTCCGTTTTGCAACCAATTTATTAGCTTTACTTTAATTTCTCCTTCAGCGAGCTCCAAAGCATGTATTAGAAGGTAGGTTTTTTTATTACACAAAATATCACCACCAATTTTCTTTCCAAATGTAGCTTCATTTCCATAAACATCCAATAAATCATCTTTCAGTTGAAATGCTAAGCCGATATTAATCCCAAAGTTATACAAATTTTGAAGATCCTCCTCTCCTGCTCCACCAATAATTGCACCTGTCTTGAGTGCGCAGCCCAATAAAACAGCAGTTTTCAGCCTAATCATTTCTATGTATTCTTCCGCTTCAACTTTTTCACGACTTTCGAACTCAACATCGTATTGTTGTCCTTCACAAATTTCAGCAGCGGTTTGTGAAAATAAATCCAGCACTGGTTTTAAGTGTTTTACAGGCGTTTCGGCAATTAACTGATATGCTGAGATTTGCATCACATCTCCCGAAAGAATTGCTGTATTATCATCCCATTTTTTATGTACTGTAGGTTTGCCACGTCTTATATCTGCACGATCCATTATATCGTCGTGAAGCAAAGTGAAATTATGAAAAACTTCGATACCAAGTGCGGGTTTAATTGCAGAAATTAAACTGTCGGCAAAAAGATTACAAGCCATTAAAGTCAATGCTGGCCTAATACGCTTTCCGCCCATCGAAAGCACATATCCAATAGGCTCGTAAAGTCCGTAAGGTTGCTTTTTCCAATCAAGTTGATCTATTTCAACTTTAATAATATCTGTTATTTCGTTGAAAGTTTTCATATGTGATTACAAGTTACAAGTTATGATGAATTTATTATTCTGTAACTAATTTAATTCATTCTCTATAATATCAGTCATTACATCTTTTATATCCAAACCTGCTGCTGCTACTTGTTGAGGAATAAAACTTGTTGAGGTCATTCCGGGGGTTGTGTTAACCTCCAATAAGTTTATCACATCTCCATTGGTAATAATATAATCAATGCGAACAATACCTTTACAACCAAGTATTTCGTAAATGGAAGCAGTAAGAGTTTGAACTTTTTTGGTAAGGTTCTCACTTATTCTGGCTGGAGTTATCTCTTCCGATTCTCCTTTATATTTGGCATCGAAATCGAAAAATTCATTCTTTGGAACTACTTCTGTAATTGGAAAAACTACAGTTTTTTCCTTCGTTCTGTACATTCCGCAGGTAATTTCAGTTCCTTCCATAAATGCTTCAATAAGCACCTCATTTCCTTCAGCAAATGCTTTAATAATTGCTGGTTGAACTTGCTCAATGCTCTTTACCTTTGTTACACCAAAACTACTTCCACCAACATTGGGTTTAACAAAACACGGGAATCCGATTTTAGAGGCAACCTCTTCGCTGGTAATAGTTTGCCCACTACGAAGCAAAACTGATTCTGAGACCTTAACCCCGAACCCTTTTAGATACTGATTACAGGTAAATTTATTGAATGTAATAGCTGCTGCAAGTACCCCACAACACGAATAAGGCATTCCTATTAAATCAAAATATCCTTGTAATATCCCGTTCTCCCCGGGAGTGCCATGTATTGTAATATACGCAAAATCGAATGTTGTTTTTATTCCATCATGTGTAAAACTGAAATCTTTTTTATCTATTGGAATTTTATGAGTGTCTGTCCATTCTACTTGCCAAACTGAGCCTACAATAGTTACAACGTATAAATTATAACGTTCTTTATCCATAAACGAATAAAGACCCGCAGCACTTTTAAGAGAAACCTCTACTTCCGATGAGTCACCACCGGCTACTATTACAATATTTTTTTTCATAAAATAAACCCCTTATCCATCGGCTGACGGAGAATTAAGTTAGTATTAATAATAATGATACAAAAAAATTATATGAATTATAATAACTTACAAACCAAGATGTTCTTTCCCATAAATTTGCCACATTTCAATCAACTCCTTCATATCGTCCGGTAATTCGCTGTCGAAATGCATTGTTTCCCCGGTACGTGGATGCACAAATCCAAGTGTTTTGGCATGAAGTGCCTGTCGTGGACAAGCAAAAAAACAATTTTTTACAAATGCTTTATAATATGCTGATGTTGTACCTTTTAGAATAACATTACCACCATATCGTTCATCGTTAAAAAGCGTATGTCCAATATGTTTCATGTGAACGCGTATCTGATGTGTTCTTCCTGTTTCGAGACGACATTCAACAAGTGTAACATAACCAAAACGCTCCAATACCTTATAATGAGTTACAGCATATTTCGCAAAAGGATTTTCACCTTCCGGAAACACAATAAATTGCATTCTGTCGCGAGGGTTACGGGCTAATGAGCCGATAATTGTCCCTTCGTTTTCCTTTACGTTTCCCCATACAAGAGCGTGATATCGTCGTTGAGTTGTTTTATTGAAAAATTGCTTCCCTAGATGTGTTTTTGCTTCGGGAGTTTTTGCTATTAATATTAAACCTGAAGTGTCTTTGTCAATACGATGAACCAAACCAATCCGGGAATCATTGGGATCAAAATTTTCGTTATCGCGCAAATGCCAGGCAATAGCATTTAAGAGTGTTCCATCAAAGTTTCCAAATCCCGGATGAACAACTATGCCTGGTTTTTTATTAATCAGCATTAAATCTTCATCTTCATACACAATATCTATCGGAATATCCTGAGGAATAATTTCAAACTGCGATGGTGGATATGCCAATACTATTGAAATAACATCAAGAGGCTTAACTCTATAACTGGATCTTACCGGTTTGTCATTAACAAAGATATTTCCTGCATCAGCAGCATCTTGCAATCTGTTACGTGAAATACCAGACATAAGATTGACAAGGTGTTTGTCAATTCTTATCATTGACTGCCCCTTATCTACAACAAACCGAAAATGTTCATAAAGTTCCTGTCCATCACCGGTACTTTCTACTTCATCTTCTTCTATTATTTCATCATAAAAATTATCGTTCACTTGCCCGGGATTTTAAAAAAATTCTTCTTCTGATTCCTTTGTCGATTCTTCGTTATCTTCTTCAAAAGTTTTTTCCAACAAAGACCTGTCTTTCGAAAGCCAAACATCTATCCTTGAACCTGAAAATGTGACTTTTCCTGCTGCAGGACTCTGGCGGTAGATTACATAATCGTTTTCATCGCCCGATGGCTCAATATCATATTCCACAGCTCCGATAACGAGGGAGTCGGATAAAATCATCGTTTTTGCATCCTCCAGATTAAGTCCTTTCAGTACTGGAACTTTTGATTGACCTGATCCGAATCCGCTTCCTACAACCAGTATCAACATACTTCCCTCGGGAATTCTCATCCCGGGCGAAACACTTAACCCGTTATACTTTACATCAATCACAAGGTCTTTGTATTCCGAAGGTTTATATTCCACGTTCGAAACATTGAGCCCAATTGCTTTTACCATAGCTGTTGCCTGACGAAAAGAAATATCAGTTAAATCAGGTAAAGGAATCTTGCGAATTTGTCTGGAATTAATAATTAAATATATAGGGCGGTTTCTTTTTACAGTTGAATTATGACCTGGAATCTGCTCTATTATTGTTCCGAGTTTTTTGTCTTTATTGAAAACGGAGTCAATAATAGCAGGAAACAAACCATGGTTTGCCAACATATTCTCCGCTTCATCTACATATAAACCCCTCAAATCAGGAACTACTTCCGATTCGCCGTGATGTGTGTAAAAATCAATTGCATAAAGTGTTATAAGAGCCAATCCTACCACAATGATAATAGCAAGCAGCAAACGTTTTAAAACATATGCAATTGTACTCTCTTTCCAAAACTTCTTGAAATCCATAAATAGTTACAAGTTTTTATAATGAGTTCATTAACAGGGTTTAAAAAAGCAGTAACAGAAATTTAATTTAATTTATTGAAAAGTAAAAACTTTACGAATTTTATAAACAAATCATTGCTTGAAAAATCATTCAAAAATAATGAAATTATTATTGAAAACCTCATTTAAACAAAAAAAGTAAAAACTCGGGGTGAGTTCTTACTTTTTTATGTTGTTTTTAACTGAATCGTTACGCTTTGTGGCGACCTTCATCGGCAACGGTAAGTTTTGCTCTACCTTTTGCACGACGGGCTGCTAATACGCGGCGACCATTGGCACTTGCCATTCTTTCACGGAATCCGTGTTTGTTTCTTCTTTTTCTTTGTGAAGGTTGAAATGTCCTTTTCATTGCTTATGGTGTTTTATGTAATTATTTCTAGTTTGCGAAATCGGACTGCAAAAATAGATGTTTTTTTTGAATTGGCAAATTGTTGATAACTTTTTATTTGATTTAAGGATGAAAATGTATTAAATTATAGATTGTTTTTAATTTTAATAACGCAAAAGCTATTGTTGAGATAAACAAAAGATGAAAATTTATTCTTCGAAGTTTATATTTTCGCCATCATTTCAACCTCTACATCAATCTCTGTACCTTCCCTCATTATTTTCATTTTAAGCGGTCTTTTTGACGAAAGCTCAAAATAACCACGAACTTGCGATAGTGTGAGCGAAAAAACCTTTTCGAAATTAATTTCATTGATAATATCACCAATTTTGATTCCGGCTTTTTCAGCCGGTGAATTTTTCCATACGTTAATTACCTCAATTTGCGGTACAAATGCCATTGTATTCGCTATCTCAATTCCGGCTATATTGTAAACAAATGGTTTGTTGAAATTACTGTTTGGTTTGAAATAAAACTGTTTGTTGTGAATATCGATGATTAGATTGAAACGACTTAATAGTTGACTGCCAATTGTACCGTCTCTATCAGTATTTTTTACAATTCCGGCTATTGCTGCAGAATCAGGAAACGCAACAATAGGATCTTTCACACAAAAATTAGCAATACAAATTTGTGGAACACGGGCAAAGAAACCAGTAATTTCTCCACTCAAACCTTCTCCTATTGAACCATGAATTGATTTTTCAGGAATATTAACTGCTTTATTTGTAAGTGTTTGAAACCATGCATTTAGTTGCGCTCCTGTATCGATTAACATCTTAATGTTTCGTTTGGCGCTATCGGTTTCGAGAACCGATAGTTGTATAAACATTTTTTGCTTTTCAATATACATAGGCATTGATCCATATCCTTTTGGCATCTGAAAAGAATCTTTGGAAAAAAATTTGATGCGACGTGCAGTATAGTCGATCTGAATTATATATTCGGCAAAAAAATCAGAACCAATTAATCCATTTATTTTAGTCCCTGTTTGTCGCGACAGGTTAAAAAAATCTTCCTGCAATACCAATATAGTCCGGTTAGATAATGACATTTTTCCGGTTTTCATTAAATTACCATAACTAATAAATGCATTTAATTCGTTCCCTTTTCCTAATCCCTGAATATCTTTCATTTCAGAATAATTGATAGATACGCTGTCGCTGCCACTTAGTTCAGTTATAATGGTATTACGCACTCCGGTATCTAATATAAATTTTAAAGGAGTGGAATGATTTATACGGACTTGGATAACAACATAACTACCAACCATTTCGAATGGAATGGATGCTAACACTTTGTTTTTGGGCAATGCCTCAAGTTGTGTGGATAAAAGCAAATAAGACACGAAAAGTAAAAATCTTCTCATGATGTAGTAATTTTTTCAATTTGCGAAGATAGTAAATATTTTAATCAATTCTCTTTCAACTTTTAACTTATAAAAATGTTTATCGAAAACAGATAGAATGTTTTAAAATTATCATCTAACTTTGCAACAAATTACAGAATTAAAATAAAAATTTAAAATATTATGGATCCCAAAATAAAAAAACTGGTACTGTCGGTTCAAAGAACTGAAGAAACTGAACATTTGATTTACATGCGTTTAGCAGATTATTGTAAAGATAAAAACAATGCTGATGTATTACGAAAAATAGGACTTCAGGAAAAAGGTCACGCCAAATTCTGGCAAAACAAATCGGGCGAAGAAGCAAAACCGGATATGGGTCGCGTGTTTCGTACTGTGTTGTTAGCTAAACTATTAGGTTTGACGTTTGTGCTTAAACTTATGGAGAAACGTGAAGGAACAGGCTCACGGGTTTACGCTCAACTTTCGGAATATTTCCCTGAAGCCAAGGCTTTTTCGGAAGAAGAACTTGTGCATGAACAACAATTATTGGGAATGCTCGATGAAGAAGGTTTGCAGTATGTAGGTTCAATTGTACTTGGGTTGAATGATGCTTTGGTGGAATTAACGGGCGCTTTAGCCGGTTTCACACTTGCTTTGAGCGACAATAGAATCATCTCGTTGGTAGGTTTAGTTACCGGAATTTCAGCTGCTATGTCGATGGCTGCATCTGATTATTTGTCATCGAAAGCCGAAGGTGATTTAAAAGCCAAAAAATCGGCGGTTTATACAGGTGTAGCATATTTGTTCACAGTTATTTTATTAATCATGCCATTCCTTTTGCTTTCCAGTAAGTTTCTGGCATTAGGCATAACTTTGGCAACTGCGGTTTTGATAATTTTCTGCTTCAACTTTTATATTTCCACTGCCAAAGATTTGAATTTTAAAGCCCGGTTTTTCGAAATGACATTTATAAGTTTGGGAGTTGCAACTTTCTCGTTTTTTGTAGGTTATGCCTTGAAATTTATCCTTGGAGTAGATGTTTAAAAAGTAAAATATGAGACAACAGAAAATTCCATTGTTCGTAAAAATCCTCATCGGTATGCTGGCCGGTGTGATAGTTGGTTTTATATTTCTTAAAACCGACAACGTTTCTGTTGTGTCAAATTGGATAAAACCCTGGGGAACAATTTTCATTCGTTTGCTGAAACTTATAGCTATTCCGCTGGTTTTCGTATCGCTTGTTAAAGGCATAAGCGGGATGAAGGATTTGAAAAAACTTTCGAAACTCGGACTGAAAACTGTTTCTCTATACCTTGTCACCACTTTTTTTGCTGTTTCGTTGGGTATGGGTGTAGTGAGTTTAGTAAAACCCGGAAAAGTTTTTAGTAAAACCGAATCGGAATTTTACAAGCAAAAATTCAGTGCTGATGCTCCGCAAACCTTGCAAGTGGAAGAGCGCAAACCCATGGACTATATCGTTGAAATGGTTCCCGAAAACTTGTTTGCCGCAGCCGGCGATAACCGGAATATGCTTCAAATAATACTTGTGGCGTTGCTTACCGGAGTGGCAATTGTAATGCTTGGCAGTGAAAAAACCAGCGCTTTCGTGTCGGTAATTAATGCTACCGAAGCTATTGTGCTTAAAATTATTGACTTTATAATGGAGTTTGCTCCAATCGGAGTTTTTGCACTTTTGGCTGCTTTGGTTGTCGATTTTTCGGGCGATCCGGCCATGTTTTCGGCTCTGGGAATGTATGCTATAATTGTAGTTGGCTGTTTGTTGTTTTTAGCTTATATATTTTATCCGGTTTTGCTAAAAATTATCACTAAAAAAAATATTGGCGATTACCTGAGATCCGTTTTCCCAATTCAACTTTTGGCTTTTTCTACCAGTTCAAGTTCGGCTACATTGCCCTTTACCATGGAACAAGCACAAAACAAATTAGGCATTTCGGAGGAAACAGCTTCGTTTGTGCTTCCACTTGGTGCTACTGTAAATATGGATGGAACCAGTTGCTATCAGGCTATTGTCGTGTTGTTTATCGCTCAGATATTTGGCATCGAACTTACAACGGCTCAATATCTTTCGGTGCTATTTCTCACTGTATTGGCATCGGTAGGAACTGCAGGCGTACCCGGTGCAAGTGTGGTAATGACAGTTATGGTTATGTCGTCGGTTGGCATTCCTGTCGAGGGATTAGCACTAATTCTGGGCATCGACCGTCCACTTGATATGCTCCGCACGGTGGTGAATGTTACCGGCGATACTTTTGTAGCTTCAGTGGTAGAGGGAAAACAAAAGCCATCTGTAGAAGCACTCTAAACTATTTAGATTATATTAATTTATCGATAATTATACAAAATATTGCATACCAAAAGAACTTTTCAGCGTAATTTTGCTTTTAATTTCAAAATGCATTATTTATATAAATGAAAAATCTTTTCCTTACATTCTTTTTAATCATTTCGTTATCACTTTTCGCATCCTCCAAACACACCATAAGTGGCACTATCACCGATGCTACTACCGGCGAAAGTTTAATTGGCACAAGTATTACCGTGAAGGATTTACCGAGTACGGGTGTAACTACCAATGCTTACGGATATTTTTCGCTTACACTGCCCGATGCTAAATATACTTTTGTAATATCTTATTTGGGCTACGAAATCATTACTTTACCCGTAAATTTAAACGAAAATAAAGTAATGAATTTCAAACTAAAACCCAATTCTCAGCAACTAAATGATGTGGAGATTACTGCTCAACGTAAAAATCACAATATTACATCGAATGAAATAGGGATGGAAAAACTCGAAGTAAAAGAGTTGGCCAAAATTCCTGTGCTTTTTGGCGAAGCCGACATTATGAAAACACTAAAACTTACACCGGGCATAAAATCGGCAGGCGAGGGAAGTGGTGGAATGTTTGTTCGCGGAGGTAATAATTCGCAAAACCTGATTCTGCTCGACGAAGCAACGGTTTATAATGCCGACCATTTATTGGGTTTCTTTTCAACGTTCAACAGCGATGCCATCAAAGACATACAAATGTTCAAAGGAACTGCTCCTGCCGAATACGGTGGGCGTATTTCATCTGTTTTAGATGTTAAAATGAACGACGGTAATAATCAGGATTATCACATGGGTGGTGGAATTGGACTTATTTCGTCGCGTTTAAATGTTGAAGGGCCGATTGTAAAAGATAAAAGTTCGTTTTTGATTACAGGTCGTCGGACGTATGCCGATTTGTTTTTAAAACTCTCATCTGATGATTTGATTAACAATAACCAGCTCTATTTCTACGATTTAAATGCCAAAATAAATTACATTATCAACGACAAAAACCGCTTGTATCTTTCGGGATATTTTGGTCGCGATGTGTTCGAATTTCAGGACAGGTTTGGCATAAACTGGGGAAATAAAACCGGTACTTTGCGTTGGAATCATATCTGGAACGAAAAGCTTTTTAGCAATACTTCACTTATTTATTCTGATTACGATTACAAAGTCAGCATTCAAGATGCGGGGTTCAGCCTCACTTCTATTATTAAAAACTGGAATTTAAAGCATGAATTCCAGTACTTTATGAATAGTAAAAACACCCTGACTTTTGGAATAAATTCTGTTTATCACACCATTATTCCGGGACAATTGGAAACTTCGGAAGAGTCGGAAATAACACCTATCCAACTTCAGGAAAAATTTGCAGTTGACAATGGAATTTATTTCAGTAATGTGTGGAAACCTTCATACAACCTGAACATCAATTATGGAATTCGTATGTCGGTCTATCATCAATTTGGTCCGGGCGATTTTTATACCTACCAAAATGGCGAAGTGATGGATACTACATCGTACAAAAAAGGTGAAATTGTCAAAACCTATTTCAATTTCGAACCACGACTCAATATTGCATACATATTAAATGACCGCAACTCTCTGAAAATAAGCTACACACGAAATACTCAAAATCTGCATCTGGTTTCAAATTCTACTTCGGCCATGCCTACTGATATTTGGCTTTCGTCGAGTAACAATGTGAAGCCCGAAATTGGCGATCAGGTATCGCTTGGTTATTTTACCAATTTTGCCAAAGATAAATACCAGTTGAGCGGTGAGGTTTATTACCGTTGGATGCAAAATCAACTTGATTTGAAAAATGGAGCAAATATAAATGCCAACGACAAAATCGAAGGTGAATTGCTTTTTGGTAAAGGACGGGCTTATGGTCTGGAGCTGCTTCTCAAGAAAAAACAAGGTAAACTTACCGGCTGGGTTGGTTACACTTTTTCGCGCACCGAACGCCTTATTGATGGAATTAATAACAACAACTGGTATCCGGCAAAGCAAGATATTACTCACGATTTTTCGGTGGTGGGAATATATGATTTTAATAAAAAATGGTCTGTATCGGCTTCGTGGGTTTATAATACCGGGAATGCAGTAACTTTTCCGAGTGGTAAATACCTGATTAATGGCAATGTACAGTATTATTACACCGAGCGCAACGGTTATCGGATGCCAGATTATCACCGGCTTGATATAGGTGCAACACGGACTTTGAAGAAAACCAAAAAATTTGAAAGCAGCCTGAATTTTTCTGTTTATAATGCTTACGGTCACAAAAATCCATTTTCAATCGATTTTGAACAGGATGAAAATGACCCCTCTAAAACCAATGCTATAATGACTTATCTCTTCACGTATGTACCTTCAATAACTTACAATTTTAAATTTTAAAAAAATGATTATGAAGCATTTAAAATTACATATATTTTTACTGATTACATTTTTTACACTTTCGTGTACTGAAATAATTGACATCGACATAAACGTTTCTGATCCCCAAATTGTAGTGGAAGCTTCGATTGGACTAAACGAACATGCCTCCGTTTGGCTATCAAAATCAATAAATTTAACCGATACTACCTATGATTTTCCAAGAATTAAAGACGCAAAAATAACACTATCTGATAATTTTGGAAATTCAGAAATACTTAAAGAGTCTTCATGGACAGGCAATTACGTATCTTCAAAAATGATAGGTGAGGCAGGAAGAACCTATAAAATATCTATTGAGTCCGAAAAACACTACATTAATTCAACGTCAACAATTCCTACCTTTGTGGCAATAGATTCATTCACTGTAATTAATTCAATTTATCCAGGTGGTGGGAGTCCCATTGTTCCTAATCAAAAAGCTGATTTCTATGAAATTAGTGTAAAATTTTCAGATCCTGTAAATGAAAAAAATTATTATCGTTGTATTTTGCTTTTGAATGATTCTCGAAATGCAGGAACTTATGTTTACGAAGATCGTTTAACAAACGGAAAACAAATGGAAAGCTACATGGTAATTTACAGTCCGTCAATAAAAACTGGAGATATAATTTCAGTTGAATTGCAATGTATAGATAAATCGGTGTACGAGTATTTTAAAAGTATGGGAAACAGCGCTATGGGACCACGAAATTCGTCAAGCCCGGCTAACCCTTATACAAATCTTACCGGAAGTTTACTGGGCTATTTCAGTGCGCACACGGTAGAAAGAAGGGAATATATTGTTCCCTGAAATTACATCTTTTTTTTAGCTTTAAACCAATCCAAAGCTTCTCTTATAGCTTGTTCTAATGGTTTAGAAGTCAAACTGAGTTCTTTTTTAGACTTTTGATTGTCGTAATATTCCTGAATAATCAATTGATTCAGATTCATACTGCACAGTTCAGTTTTAACTTCGAAAAATCTAACTACATCTCCAAATTTTCCGGCAATTTTCAGTAAAATATCCGGCAATACAATTATTTTTTGAGTGTACTCCCCTACCCGACTTTGAATTTCGTAAAACTCTTTGAACGAAATATTTACACCTGATACCAGATAACGTTCACCATTTTCTCCTGCGGTCAATGCGTTACAAATAACAGTGGCAACATCGGTCACAGCCACGAAATTTTTTCCGCCTTTTGGAACAAACATGATCCGCTTTTTATAACCCATCAATATCAATTTTCCTGAGCTTGGTTTTGTATCAAAAGCACCAATCATAAAAGTTGAATTAATTATAATTACATGACGTTCAGGCTTTTTTGAAGCTTCTACAAAAAGTTTTTCTGCTACCACTTTGCTTTGCGCATAAAATGATTTTGTAAACGGATATTCAATTGCAGTTGTTTCGTCAGCAAGCTGTTCTTTACTTCCATAACCAATTGTATTGGCTGTGCTAACAAAAATAATCCGGTTTATTTTCAATTCATCTGCTACTCTGATTATTGTTGCAGAACCTTCTACATTTATTTCACTATAATCTTGATAATGAAGTAAATTTGTTGAAGTAACGGCTGCAATATGAATTATCGCATCACAACCATCAGCAGCTATTTTTAGCGATTCGTAATCAGTAAAATTTCCACCAACTGATTCAATATTAGTAATGTCAAAATAAATTTCGGGATTACCCCGTAAAATTATTCTGATGTCATGATTCGCCTTTTGAAGTTGCATCAC
>CAYNHC010000023.1:0-23029 GCA_964396705.1 uncultured Paludibacter sp. | reverse complement strand
CAGGCAGCTCAGGATTACGGTATTTTTTACCCAACTCCTTACACTGGTGATAATGTGCAGAACGCTACCATGCTCGAAAAGGACATGATTTCTGAAAATGGTGTTGTACATGAAATTAATCAGGTACTCGAACCATTACCTACTCTCGAAAAATTACTTAATGATCCTGACTATTCACTGTTTAAATCTTTAGTTAACATAACAGGAACTACAGGAGAACCCTATTTTATAACTTATCAATATCACAAGCAATTGACTGAATATTGTAAAGAAGCTTATCCGGATAAAAATATTGATGAAGTTTATATAAAATATTACAGCGGACTGGCAGTAAATTTAAATGGAGAGAGATATGGAACCACAGCAAAACAAGCTGAGCAAGGTGGCTATACTTTGTTTGCTCCAAATAATGCTGCAATAGAAAAATTTTACAATGAAAAACTGAAGTCGTATTATCCAAATGGAATAAAAACAGTCCCATATACTGTATTGAGTTATTTTATAAATGCTCAAATGATAGACGAACTCGTATGGCCGGGCGACTATAAAGGAAGTATGAACTCACTTGGCGAGTTTTTTAACGGAAAAGGGAATAGAGGGGATGAATTTAATAAAAACAATTATTCAAAAATAGCTCCGGCAAGTAATGGTTTCTTTTATGGTTCGACCGATTACATAAAAAGTCGTTACTTCGAAACCGTATTTACCGAAATTCTTCTTAATCCATCTTATAATCTTTTGAATACTGCATTTACAGAGTACTTTGAGACCACATTGAAAGAAGAACTTTTGAAATGTGAACTGAATGGTTATACACAAGAAAATTATACTGTGCTTATGCCTTCGGATGCGTTATTGCAAGCTGATGGATTCAATTGGCAGTGGATTTCTGGTTCCAATAAATACGGATTTACTCACTCACAGTCAGGATCTTCATTGGGTAATTTTGATGTTCCAACCCGAATACAAAGGTTAGTCAGATCTCACATTTTCAAACGTTTAAAAAACGATGATGTGAACTGTGCCATTACGTCATTTACTACCGATCCTGCATTTTCTACTGCTTACGGAGGATATTCGTATGCTGTGAATGAATATGGCGATATGATTCGGTACAAAGAAGGTAAGATACAGATGCTTGGTAATGCCGACGAAAATGATTTTGTTACAGCAACACCCTATAAAACATTTAAAAATGGTCAGATTTTCACCATCGATAAATTGTTGCAATATTCAAAAAGAAATACAGCAGCAACTGAAGCCGAAAAATTCAAATCGCAGGATTTCTACACCTATGTACTTACGATGACTTCGGGAACTCAAAATACTAATGTTGCATTATTCAAAAACTATTTGGCTGCCTGTTTAAAAGGAGATGAAAGTAACGAACTCGCAGCTTTGTCGGCAGATATGGTGTTGACAGTTTTTATGCCAACCAATGTAGCTATTAACAAAGCAATTACCAATGGAGACTTGCCAAAACTTACGGATGTTACTGCTGATGTTGCAGCACGAAATAAAGCTACCAAATTTGTACTTTTCCACATATTAAAAGGAAAACAATTTGTGGATGATGGATTGACTTATATTATGCCAAATCGTGAAGTTATCAAAGAAGAAACATGGCCTTCAGTGTTGAAAGATGTAGTTGACAATACCTATCTGGCGGTTCGCAAAGACGCAGATGGTAAACTTATAGTATCGACTCAGGTAGAAAGCACCGGTAGAATGCTTTCGAACAAAGTTAAAACAGCTACAGTAACACGGGGAATTAAACGCAGTAACTATTTTGCTGCTAAAGCAGTGTTACACGAAATAAATGATTATCTGATTTATGAAAAAGTACGGTAACGATAAATGATTTTAATATGAAAAAGTATAATAAAATATTTTTATTGATTTTTGCGTCGTTGCTGATTTTATTCCCTGTTACGGCTCAAAATAAAGCAATTATTTACGGTAAGGTAACTGCAAAATCAGATAAACTGCCTATTATTGGAGTCTCAGTAGCTGAGTACGATGCCAATAATCGTATTCTGAATGGAACTACTACAGATTTTGATGGTAATTACACCCTTAAATTAAGTGGTACTGCCGGAACCAGAATTGTTTATTCGTACATTGGTTACAAAACTATTGTACAAACGGTTGGTAGTTCGAATGCAATAAATATTGTGATGGAAGATGCTACCCAGACTATTAAAGAAGTAAATGTTACTGCCCGCAGACAAATGAGCACCGGTAATATAAATATACCTGAGCGCGATTTAACATTTGCAATGAGTAAAATCGAAACCAAAGATCTCGAAGGTCTTCAGGTTGCTTCTATTGATGAAGCTTTGCAGGGTCGTATGTCGGGAGTTGACATTGTTGCCAATAGTGGTGAACCGGGTTCTGGTATGTCAATTCGTATCAGGGGAACAACTTCAATTAACAGTGGTTCCGATCCTTTGATAGTTGTTGATGGAATTCCATTTGAAACCAGCATTGGTTCCGATTTCGATTTTGCTACGGCCGACGAAGAAAATTATGCTCAGTTGTTGAACATATCACCGGCTGATATTCAGGAAATATCGGTACTGAAGGATGCTGCCGCAACTGCCATGTACGGTAACCGAGGTGCAAACGGTGTGTTATTGATCAAAACAAAACGTGGTGCTATGGGCAAACCATCTGTAAATTACACTTTTAAAGGTTCGTTGAATACTCCGGCAAAACCGATTAAAACACTGAGTGGAGATGAATATACTACCTTAATCAGGGAAGCAGCTGCCAATGCCGGTACACCTTTAAATACTGCAAACTATCCTGAATTTGCATACGATCCGAACAATCCGTTTTATTTTTATAATTATGGACAAAATACCGATTGGTACGATGCTTTAACCCGTAATGGTTACACTCAGGATCATACTATATCTTTATCAGGAGGTGGCGAAAAAGCAATGTATCGTGCTTCGATGGGTTATTACAATCAAAGTGGAACCGTAATAGGACAGGCTTATTCACGTGTAACCGGCTCATTGAACTTAGATTATAATGTGTCTGATAAACTAAAATTTCAGGTGAGTTTGTCATATACTAATGGTACTCAGGATAAAAATTATACTACTACATTGTTAGGTTCTGCATATACCAAAATGCCGAATATGTCAATTTACGAATATAATACAAGCGGTGAGATGACTCCTAACTATTATTCACCTGTAAATACGCCACAGGGATATTGGTCATCTACATCTAACGGCGGAATTTATAATCCAGTGGCAATGGCTAATACAGGTTACTGGAAAGCTAACAGTGAACGTATAATGCCAAAGTTCAATTTGCAATACTGGATATTACCCGATGTTTTGAAATATCAGGCTGATTTGGCATTCGATATTAATACAACAAAAGAAAATCGTTTTCTTCCTCAAATTGCCACCGGAAGACTATGGCCTGAAGTCAGCGTTAACCGCTCAACAGATTTGTATTCTGAATCATTCGTTGTTCAGACATTTAACCGACTTTATTATACTCCTAAATTGAGTAAGGATCATGATGTTATTGGATTGTTACAATTCAATTCATACGATGCTCGTTACTCGTCCTATCAGGAAGTAAGCGCTTTAAGTGCTTCCACTTTTTTACAGGATCCATCGATACCAGCAAACATTGTAGGTACTGGATTAGGTTTGTATTCAGGTAGTTCGCAGGCACGTACGCTTTCTTTATTATCCATGTTGCAATATAAATTTATGGATAAATACATTATTAACGGTACAGTTCGCAGAGATGGTGATTCAAAGTATAGTACAAAGAATCGTTTTGGCTATTTCCCAAGTGTTTCGTTGCGTTGGCGTGCTTCAAACGAAGAGTTTATTAAAAAGATTAAATCTATTGACGATTTTAGTTTACGTGCTTCAACCGGTACAAGTGGAAATCCTGTGAATAGAAATTATTTGTACTATAATACTTACGGAACTTACTCCTGGACATATTTGGAAGAACAGGGAGTGTATTCTACCGGATTGCAATTGTCGAATCTTAAATGGGAAAGAGTAACTGATGTAAACCTGGGAGCTAACCTGATCATGTTCGATAACAGAATAAATATGGATTTCAACTGGTATAAAAAACGTACCAATGATCTTTATTTCGCAAATGTTGGTATTTCGAGTTCGACAGGGTTTAATACTACAAATCAAAATGTAGGTGTAATGGATAATCGTGGCTGGGAGTTGAGTCTGAATACTGTACCAGTTAAAACAAAGGATTTGCAGATTGATTTCAATATGACATTTGCCCGTTCTGAAAATGAAGTTATGGAGTTGTCGGATAACATTCCACTCATATCAACTCCCACCGCTGTAAATGGAAAATACCTGACTAAAATACAGGTAGGCAATCCATTGGGTTCATTTTATGGTTATCGTTACGATGGTGTATATCTCAATGAAGAACAAACTGTTGCCCGCGATAAAAACAATAATCCGATTTATACTTACGACGAAAATGGTGTAAAAGAAGCTGTAAAAATGAAATTCTGGTATCCATCAGTAGGTTACGAGTTTCAACCCGGTGATGCCAAGTACGTTGATATAAATCATGATGGAAATATCAATTCGCAGGATATTGTTTATCTGGGTGATGTAAATCCAACACTTACAGGAGGTTTCGGACCAACTATCCGTTGGAAAAAACAACTTACAATAAGTGCCTATTTCTATTACAGATATGGATTTGAAATCATTAATCAAACCCGTATGGATATGGAAAATATGAACGGATATAACAATCAGAGTACTGCAGTGCTTAAAAGATGGAGACATGAATATGCTGATGAATCAACAGCACCTGCTGACCTGTTACCAAGAGCTTTATTGTCGAAAGGTTATAATTATTTAGGTTCCGACCGTTTTGTTGAAGATGGTTCGTTCCTTCGTTTCAAATCAATAACGGTTAATTATAATTTTAATAAAAAGCTGGTAAATAAATTCGGATTAAATGATTTAAAAGTTTGGGCAACCATGCAAAATATTTATATCTGGACAAATTATTCGGGAATGGATCCTGAAGTAACACTACGAAGTGGAATTTCCAGTTTAGGATATGATACTTCTCGATCTGGAAGACCACAGGAATTTTCAATGGGTTTATCGGTAATATTTTAAACAATAAATGTAAATTCTTATGAATAAGTTCATTAATATATTTTTAGTAGTTTTATTTTCTCTGGCTTTTGCTTCTTGTTCCGATTGGTTGACACTTGCTCCCGAGGATGGTGTAACCCGTGAAGAGTTTTGGCAAACCAAAGAACATGTGAATTCGGCTGTAGTTGGATGCTATTGTTCATTACAAGCCGGTCCTGTAGAAAAAATGTTTTTGTGGGGTGAATTGCGCGCCGATATGCTCGAAATTGGAGTTGTGCCGGAAAATAATTACAGTCAGGTACTTGACGGAGAACTTTCACCTGAACAGAGAATTGTTGACTGGAGTAGATTTTATACGGTAATCAATAATTGCAATACTGTTTTGAAATTTGCACCCACTGTGCGAGATATTGACGGAACATTTACCGAAAAACAACTCAAACAGTATGAAGCCGAAGCGCTAACAATACGCGCTATGATGTATTTCTACTTGGTCAGGTCATTCAGAGATGTACCTTTGACTCTTGAAGCTTATGTGTCTGATGATCAGGATTTGTATCTTCCTAAGACAGATGGAGATGCTATTTTAGATACATTAGTTCGTGATTTAAAAATTGCAATGGTTAATGCACCGGTTACTTATGGTTCAACCACAATGAATAAAAGCCGAGTTACAGCATGGACTGCAAAAGCATTATTAGCCGATATTTATCTTTGGCAGGAAAAATATGCTGAATGTAATGCAATTTGTCAGGAAATTATCGGATCCGGTAGATTTAGTATGATACCTATTGGGAAAACTTTAGTAGAAATTTCGGAAGGCGGAGTGATATTAGATACTGTAACAGTTGCTAATGAATCGGATGCCGACAATATGTTTATTCAAACTTATGTAATTGGAAGTTCAGTTGAATCAGTATTTGAGATTCCATTTACAACTTTACTTACCAATCCGTTTTATACTATTCTGGGTCCGCAGATTAACCGTTTGAAACCAAAAACAGATATTGTAGATGGTCTGATATTTCCTGAACCTATTTATACAATTGCAAAAGAAGCTACTGATATCCGTGGCTCAGGTTGTTCGTACCGTGGAGGAGTAGTATGGAAATACGTTGGAACAAGTCGTACCGGAGCAACCAGAACATCAAATAATTATACAACACCATGGATTGTATATAAATATTCGGATGTTTTGCTTATGAAAGCTGAAGCATTAAACCAGATAGGAAATCAAACACATGATGAATCAGCTCAAGATTATTATAGTAAGTCAGTTGCTTTATTGAATGAAGTAAGAATTGCCCGCAATGCAGTGAATACTTCCGAAGAAGATTTTGTTTTAGGTGATGTTGACGGCAAAATGCTTGAGAAAGCTATTTTGAATGAGAGAGCACGTGAATTTGCTTATGAGGGAAAGAGATGGTTCGATGTTTTACGATATGCAAAACGGGGAAATTATGAAGGCAAAAATTTAGATTATCTGTTAACCCTTGCAGTGAATAGTGCATCGCCCGAAAAACAACAAAGTCTGATTGCTAAATACAAAGATCCTAAACACAACAGTCATTATTGGCCTATTTTTATTGATGAAATAGAAACTAACAAGAATCTTAAACAAAATGAGTTTTACGTTAAATAATACTATAAAACCATGAAATCAAGTTTATTAAATATTAAAAATGTATTGATCGTTATTGTTGTAACAATAACCTCAATATTTATGAATTCATGTACTGATTACATGACAGGAAAAACTTTCCTGACTTCAGACGAGATTATGATCGATGAATACATTGAACAAAAAGATAACTCAATGTCTAAATTCTTGAGAATTGCTGATAAAGCAGGTTTCAGAGGAATGTTACATGCTTATGGAACTAATACATGTTTTATACCTACTGACGAGGCTATTGATGTTTATTGTCAACGTATAGGTATAGATTCATTGCAACAGTTGCCGGTGGAGGAACTTGAGAAGTTCATGAAATTTCATATTGTACGCGATACCATACCAACCTCCGATTTTGTTGATGGTCGTTTACCCACGGCATCAATGCTTGGAAAATTTCTTACTTCCAAAACTATTCAGGAAGGTGCAAATGATCCGGTGATTCGTATCAATCGTCAGGCTAATATTGTTGGAAGAGATATCCGTGTTGCCAATGGTATAATTCATAAAATTGATTATGTGCTTACACCAAATCCAAAAACTGTAGGCGAAATGATACTGATGTTACCTGAGAATTATTCGCTGTTTAAATCTATTATGCAGGAAACAGGTTTGATTGATACTTTGACATTAGATAAAGCCAATGGAGTATGGTACACTGTGTTTGTTCACAGTGATGAAGCTTTTGCCTCAGCAGGTGTAACCGACAAAGAATCACTCATTGCAAAAATGAAAGATGCACAGCCGGATTTTAAAGATGATGAAACAAAATTATTAGATTTGTATGCCAGATATCATTGTGTCAGAAGGTTAGCTTATGTAGTCGATTTATCGTTAACAAGCGCCGAAATCTCATTAGCAACTAATCAGGTAATAACATTCAAGACTAACAGAGACTCGCTTATTCTTAATGAATATCAATCGCTTACAAAGTTCGAAAAAGGGGTTACCGTTGATAAAGAATCGGAATGGACCGACATGAGTTGTTATAATGGAGTTATGATTGATGTGGCAGGATACATTCAACCGGTTAAAAGAGGTGCTGAAGCGGTATATTGGGAACTTACCGAGCAACCTGAAATTAAAAAGTTGAAGGAATACCGCAAAAGAGGATCATGGGTTACTTTCACACCCGGTCAGCTTTCTGAACTCAGTTTTGGAGGAAAAAATAATCCAACTATTACGTATAATGTTATGTCATCATACGCTGAACAAGGCGGACAATATGTAAACTACGATTTCTTTGATATTCCGATGCGTCCCACTTTACTGCAATGGATGGAAATAAAAACACCGGTACTTACTGAGGGAGTTTATAATATCTGGATATGCTGGCGTCGTGGTGGTAGTAATAATAAATTTAAGACCACATTTAAACAAGAAGGCAAAGAAGATCAGGTTTTACCCAATGTGTTCGATTTAGGTGAATACTTTAATACGAGTGCTACACCCGAAGTGAACCTAAACAATGGAATGAAACAATATAATGCAAAAGCAAAAAACAGCGTTTGCTGTAGTCGTAACTTAGGCGCAATAAAGGTTGAATATACCGGACGTCACATTATACGTGTTGATGCATTGAGTGGAAATAGTCAACAGGCATGGTGGGATATGATACAGTTTATACCTGTAGAACAAAATCAGTTATGGCCAAGATTCGATATAGAGGGAAATGCCATATACCCGATGGAGAATGATAGCTTAGGGTTGAATTGTGCAAAAATTGCACCTTATGATCAACCTTGTAAAGGTGATTTGAGTAATTAAAAAGTATAATCACAATTGCCTTAAGTTTATAGTGTAAATAATTAAATTTAAACACATGAGACATATAAAAAAATGTATTTTCATAATTCCGGTTATCCTTTTCAGTATATTAATAACAGGTTGTAATGATAACGCATGGGATAAACATTTATCAACGAACGAGCAATCTGATAAAGATTTGTTTGAGGTTATTTCATCAAAACCTGAATTGTCAGTTTTTGTTGCGATGCTAAAAAAAACAGGTTACAATCAGATTTTACAAAATCCAAACAGTTACACTGTTTTTGCACCGGATAATTCAGCATGGATTGGAGTTGATACCAGTAATGTTGAACAAATGAGAAAAATTGTAGGAACATTAATAGTTTACAATACTTATTTTAAAGACAACGAAAACCTTTATAAATCGGTAAAAGCTGTCAATGATAAGACTATTTTCTACAATTCGTCGGAACAAACATTTAACGGAGCAAAAATTACTACTTTCGACATAATGGCTGGTAATGGTGTAATTCATATTACTGATAAAATTATTGAGAGAAAGGAAAATATTTGGGATTACGTATCGACAAAGACCGAAAACCAACAATCTATTTTTATCAAAAGCCTGAATAAAAGAGTGATGGATATGGATAAAAGTGTAGCTGTCGGAGTTTATCCTAATGGTAAAACCAAATATGATACTATTTGGAAAAACATCAACTATTTTCTTACCAAATATCCGATTGATAGCGAAGATTCTTTATATACATATATCTTACTTGAGGATGAAGGTTATGATTTATTGTATGAAAAATATAAACCTTACTTTAATTTGGGAAATATAAATAAAACCGATTCAGTCACCAAATTTAATGTTTGTCAGGATTTTGTTTTTAAAGGTATTGTTGATATAACTAAATTCGATACAATTACCAATGTAGATGGTGTAAAAGTTCCGGTCGCTAATGTTGAAATAAAAGACACCTATAATGCATCCAACGGACGAGTTTATATAATCAAACAGTCGGATATAAAGCTGAAATCGAAAATTAAACCTATTAAAATTGAAGGTGAAAAATACAACAAGGCTTCTGATGCTAATTATGTATTCACCCGCTATAAACTATGGGCAAGTGGCGAAAGAGATATAGCAATGTCTTCGGCTGAAACTCAAAGTGATACTCTTTGGAGAAAAACAACCGGATTGAGGGATAGTGTTGTCTCTAAAACGTATTTTGTTAATAGTGGTTTAGTTGCCAATGTAGCCAATTTTTATATTGAATATAAAGCACAGGTTAATTCATGTAATTATGATGTTTATTATGTAGCATACGATGACATAGCAGATCATTTCGACTCTACTTACAGATCGTTTGGGGTATATAAAATAGTACAGAAATTATTTATATCATTGCCCGGAAATCTTGGATTACAATTTGGAATTACCGATAATGCCCGCGGTGTTAATAATAATTTTGCAGGTCCATCACGCTGTTTTGTTGGTCATGGAATGGCAGGAAAGCACGAATTGACTAAGCTCAGACTTTGGGATCTTGCATTACCAAATCAAACTGTCTCCGAAGCTGTACCGGGCAATGTAGGTGAAACCTTACCGATAAGTCGTACAGGAATCATGACAATGTGGTTATGTAATACGGCACGTAGCAATACTGCCAGCAGACAGGGTTTGTTATTTCTCGATTATATTTTATTAGTTCCACGTATTACTGAATAGTCATCTTATAGCTGAAAACTTATGAAACACATTAAAAATTTTATAGCAATTTTCACCTTAGTTGTGGGATTCAACTATTCGGTTTCTGCACAAAAAAATATTATACAAACTGAAATATCGGGTACTGTATATGAATTGGCAACAGGTAAACCTCTTGCGGGTGCTCAAGTAACCATTCCGGGTGTTGCTTCTGCAACTACTGATGATAAAGGTGAATTCCTTCTGAAAAAATCATTTAAAGGTGCATTTTTACTCGTTAATGCCCCGGGCTATGCAGCAAAACGAATTCCGGTGTTAGGTAAATCAAATTTCAAAGTAGGATTAATTGACGATTCGTTTAAAGGCAAATATGAGGATGTAGCTATGCCTTTCGACATGCGAAATGCTCTTAATACTGCCAACTCAGTTTCAACTCACGAAAACAGAAACGACTATACGCTTGCTGCCACTTCGGTTGAAAGTGTATTACAGGGAAATGTGAACGGGCTGAACGTAATATCACGTACCGGTGCTCCCGGAGCAGGTGGTAATATGTTTTTAAATGGAATAAGTTCGTTAAACATAAATACGCAACCCCTTATAGTAGTTGATGGAGTTATCTATGACAACCAATCCATTTATTCGCTTATCGGTGGAAGTAATGTTTCGTCGCTTTCCGACATTGATGTGAAAGACATTGACAATATAACCGTGTTGAAAGATGGAGCTTCTATTTATGGTTCTAAAGGCTCGAATGGTGTAATTCTTATTAATACCATTCAAGCGAAGAATTCTGCTACACGTATTAATTTTTATGCGTACACAGGTGTAAACTTCGAACCTACAAGCAAGTATAAAATGATGGATACCTGGAGTTATAAGAACTATATTTCTGATATGATGACCAATAAAGGCATGTCAGTAAGTGAAGTACAAGCTCTACCCTATATTAACAACGAAAAACCGGTTGTTGAAAACTGGGGTATTTCAGGTAACAAGGATTATTATCGTTATAATCAATCTACCAACTGGCAGGATGAGGTATTTAATAACTCGATGAATACAAATTATCATTTGAATATCACCGGAGGTAATGATGCAACACTTTTAGCTTTCTCAGTGGGTTATCTGGGACACGAAGGAAATGTTGATAATACTTCGTTCAATAGATATTCAACCCGTGTAAATGCCAAAATCACAATGACAGATTGGTTTAAACTCAATGCTAATGTAAGTTTTGTTTACTCAGAACGTGAACTGGCTTATGAAGGAATGAACCGAAATTTCAATCCATATTATGCCGGTTTAATTAAATCACCGTTTACATCACCCAATGTTTATAATGTATTAGGTGAAAAAACACCAAATCTCGAAGATGTTGATATTTTTAATGTGTCGAATCCAAGAGCGATTCTTGATAATGGTTCTGCTACGAATAACCGTTTCAGATTTTTCGGGAATCTGAATGCTGTAATAAACTTTTCGCAGTACCTTACCGGAGATATTATTTTTGGTCTTACTTCCGATAAAGTTACCAAAGAAAGAATTTTTATGCCCAATGCAGGTGTTTATCATACAGCATTACCCGGATCGGATGTAAAAAATGAATCGCAACAGCTTCGCAATAGTCTTTCGCAGGTTAATGCCGATGCACGTTTAACTTATAAACGCAGTTTCGAAAATACGCATAACCTTACTGCTCGTTTGGGAGTACGTTTTCAATCGAGTAACTCGGAACTTGATTGGGGAAAAGCTTTTAATACCTCCAGCGATGAAATGCAAACACTGGGCGATGGAAAAAATGCATTGGCTCAGGTAGGAGGATCTCTGGGAACATGGAGATCAATTTCAGATTATTTAAATATTGAATACGGCAATCAAAACCGCTATTTCATTTCATTAAATGCGGCTTTGGATGGTTCTTCACGTTTTGGAAAACAAGCTGATGGCATTAAAATATCAAATAATGTTTTCGGTTTCTTTCCTTCAATAAATGGAGCATGGATAGTAACTGCAGAGGAATTTATGAAAGATCAGACTTTGTTTGATGTATTGAAAGTAAGAGGAGGATTTTCTGTTACAGGAAACGATGATATTGGAAATTATTCAGCGCGTTATTATTATATACCGCAAGCACTACTTGGTGCGTATGGGCTGGTTCGCGGAAATATTCCCAACACAAAACTCAAATGGGAAACTAACCGCAAAGCCACTCTTGGTTTCGATGCTTCATTTCTTAAAGAGAGAATGAATTTAAGTCTCGATTTATACACCGGTGTTACGAGTGATTTAATCGGAATTCAGAAAATTAATTCAACGTCAGGAATGAATTATGCAATAACCAATGATGGGTCGTTGCAAAATCAGGGTGTAGATTTGAATTTAAGTGGAAGAATTATTGATAACGCCAATCTCAAATGGGATTTGGGACTAAATATCTCTACCTATAAAAACAAACTTCTTTCGATGAAGACAGAACTTCCATTGACTGAAATTGCGGGAGGTTACGTGCAAACAAAAGTAGGTGCTCCTTTAGCGCAATTTTACGGATACCAAACCGATGGAATTTTCAGCACAGCCGAAGAAGCTACTCAGGCAGGATTGTCAATTCAATATTCTGACGGTTCGACTGCGTCATTTACTGCTGGTGATGTTAAATTTGTTGATAGAGACAATAATCACATTATCAATGAAAAAGACATGACTGTAATAGGTGACCCTAATCCCGATTTTATTGGTTCAATTATTAATCGACTTCAGTGGAATAGATTTACATTCAACGCCACACTCAATTATTCAATCGGAAATCAGGTTTACAATGCTTTGCGGTCAACTTTAGAATCTTATTCAGGAACTGACAATCAAACCATAGCTGCTGTTTACAGATGGAAAGCAGATGGTCAGATTACTAATACGCCAAAAGCAACCTGGGGTGATCCTATGAAAAATGCGCGTTTCTCTGATAGATGGATTGAAGATGGTTCATACCTTCGCCTGAAAAGTGTGACTGTTGCTTATGATATTCCTCTGAAAGTTGAATTTATAAACAATGTGCAGGTTTATGTGACCGGTAATAATTTGCTCACATTTACAAATTATCTGGGTTACGATCCCGAGTTCAGCGCAAGTCAGAATCCGTTATATTCGGGTATTGACAATGGAGTAAGTCCACAACCAATATCAGTATTATTCGGAGTTAAAGTTGGATTATAATTAAAACGTTTACCTTCAATAGGATTGTTAAAACATCAAAGAATAAATTCACAAAACTAACTCTTATTCCCTTTTATGGGTGAAGGGTTCAAAATATAATAAGTTATGAAATTCCTTAAAATAACATCAGGTTTCTTTCTTTCAGCGCTTCTGATATTGAATTTCAGTTCGTGCGACGATTTTCTGAATATCGATGCCGAAGAAGTAGTTGAAGATACTGAAAATTATCAGAATGTTTATGATGCAGATAACGCAATATGGGGATTGTATGGTAAAGTTTCAAATCTGGCTGAGAATGTAGTTGTACTGAATGAACTCAGGGCCGATTTAATGGATATTACTCCGTTTGCGACAGCCGATCAGGCCGCTTTGAACAATCATACAGCAACTTCTGATAATCAATATTGTAATCCGGCGCCTTTTTACGAAGTGATTCTGAATGCGAACGACATACTATACAATTTTGACAAAATGAAAGCTGAAAATAAAATTTCAGAATTGAATTACGGTCCGAGGTATTCAGATGTAATGGCTGTTCGTTGTTGGACTTATCTTCAGTTAGCTATACATTTTAAAGATATTCCTTATGTTACCGATCCTTTGCAATCGCTTGAGTCGCTTAGTGATGCTTCAAAATTTCCAAAAAAGAATATTGATGAAATAATTCCATTGTTAATTGCTGATATGAAAAGCCTGCCAACACTTGAGATTAATTCAATATCCTCATTTTATGGACAGACAATTCAAAACAATAGTAAATCGTTCTATCTGAACATGCAATTTATTAACAAACATATATTATTAGGCGATTTGTATTTGTGGAACGATCAGTATGTAGAGGCTGCGACTCAATACAAAGCATATATGGATGAAGATGATTCGGGTTCAGCTAAACCGGAAAAAAACAATAAAGTAAGTGGTTGGGTTTGGGCAGGAACTAATGAACCACGTTTTCAGATTTGTTATCAACGGTATAAAGATCAGGATGTAACATCATTCCGTAATATGTGGAAGGAAATTTTTTACCGCAGTTCAACCGACAATGCATCCACAGGTGCTATGGGTTTACAGGATGAAATGATTTGGATGATTAGTTTCAGCGGTTCAGCTAATTCTACCAGTCCATTTATAAAATTATTTGCAAATACCGGTCAGGGCGAATATCAAATTAAACCATCGGCGTATGCCATCGATAGTTTATGGGAAACGCAGGTGCAACAGTCAAACGGTTTTCGATTCGATGGACGTGGTCGGGAATCATCTTTCGATAATATTAACGGACAACCTGTTGTGTTGAAATATTTGTACGATTATTATAACAATGTAACAACCGATGCCAATAGAACTATTCACCTGAATTATTTAAACATTACTAATCCGTATTCAAAACCCGGAAAATGGTTTTTATATCGCGCAGCTTTATTACATTTACGTTATGCTGAGGCTGCTAACAGAGCAGGTTATCCAAGTTTGGCTTACGCATTGCTGAATAACGGTATCAGATCTAATTATGATTGGAGAAGAAGCGATGGTTCTCTTCGTGCTGATAAAGAGGGTGTTCAATATTCAAGTTTTCCTCCGGTTGATGATGTTACACCAGCACAACCTTATCCTGCTCCTTTCTACTTGGATGCTCGCCAAAACGATGCTCCTTATACTTACCTTCGTTCACCCTGGAGAGATAATTACGGAATAAGAGGAAGAGCATTTTTGGTTAATATACAAAAACCTTCATGGGTAGTAAATAAACAGGATTCGATTAAATGGATAGAAGAAGCATTAATTAAAGAAGCGGCTTTGGAATGCGGATTCGAAGGTCAACGCTGGGGTGATTTGTTACGTGTAGCCCGTCGTAATTTTAAAGATGGTCAGTCGCCAAATGTTTCAACTCTTATGAATACAGCAGTATCTCCGAAATTCAAGGCTTCAGGTAGAGGAAATGCAAACATTAACGAATCGAATTTGTTTTTAGAATTGAAACAATAAGAGTAAAGTTTGTAAAGTTCATAAAGTTCAAAAGTTTGTAAAGTTCAAAAGTTTTTAAAGTTCATAAAGTTTATGTACTAAATTCTATATTAAAACACAAAATTCCATTTCTACACAATATGTGTTGTCGTATTTTTGTATAAATAAATCTTTTATAAACAAATCTAATTAGGTATCATGAAAACAAAAAATTACTTAAAAACGGAAGAATCTTTTCTTCCTTCCGGTTGGTTTAGCAAGTCGGCAGGAATGCGTAGTACTTTGCAAAGCAATCTGAAAAAACTTTTAACGCTGATGGTTGTAATTGCCATAACATCTTTTTTTACAGCTAAAGCTGATTGGGTAAAGAATGTGACGCTTGCGAATTACGATTTTACTGTAGGTACAGCATCGCCTTTTACTACAGCGAACTCTAATCTATCAGGAAATAATGTTGGAGCACCTTACATTACTGCAGGAATGCCTTTTCTTCGTGTAGGTGCAAGTGGTTCAGGTGGTCGTGGTACAAAAATCACAAACATGACAGATGCAACACCAAGAACTGACACCATCTTTTATGAATTTGACTGGAATCCCTATATGCTAATTGGGCAGGCAAATTCATCAGGTACATCTGGTATTGAACCTGCATCTTATGCAGTTTGTATAGTACGTGGTAGCAATGATAGCATTGTGTTTGGTTTATGGTTCGATCGTTGGAGCTTAAAAGCAGGATCGAGATATAATACAGATAGTATTAACCAGGAACCATTAGGCGACTTGCACTTAATGAACTTAAGTACTGATGAATTTAATCCGGTACCTGCACAGGTAGTAAAGCGTACTGTAAATGCCGTTGAGACTTCTTATTATACCAATACACTTCTGCCATTTTCAATGTTTGATCCTAAATATACTTCTAATTACGCAGTTGTATGTGATAGTATGAATAAATCGACAGATCTTGGTCGAACATTTAAAATGAGTCGTTGGTATCATATCAAAGCTCAAATTGATTTTACAAACAAAAAAATTATTTCGTTTGATATCTCCGAAAATGATGCGGTTGTAGAAAATAAAAAAAGCTTCACCAATCTTTCATTTGTAAATACAGGAGCTGCTGATGTTTCTCGTTTAGAAATTGCAGGTACACGTGGTAAAGGTGAGGGTGGAACCGGTAATGGTGCAAATACCAATTATGAAGAACGTTTTGATAATTTTGATATTTATACTATCCGACAAGTTGCGGAAGCCGCAGCGGTAACCGTAAAATATAAAGATGAATCAGGAGTTGAAATTAAACCATCAAGAACTGTAACTAATCTAGAAATTAACACTGTTTTTAAAGCTATAGTTGCTGATAAAATAAATATTATTTATAATGAAGAATATTATCTATTTGATGTTACTACTTCCGATAGTGTTACTGTAGTATCTGGTGGTAGTGAGCTTGTTCTTCATTTCAAGAAAGCTACACCAAAAAATACAGTAGTTCAATTAACTGCACCTGCTACATCTGAATTATACAAAGATGTTACAATTAGCATTTCAGTAAAAACACCCGAAAATGACATTGTTTCAAGTGGAGATGTGTTGCTATTCGTGAATAATAAAGTGAAAAATCGTGTTAAGTTGGATGTATTGGGTATGGGCTCAGTAGTTATGCCTAATCTTTTAATGGGCGATGAAAATTTAGCTGCTGTTTATTTAGGAGATCATATTAATTATTCGAACAGTGATACTGCAAAAACAGTGATTAGCATTACTCCTTCAACGGCTTCGGTTAAACCATATCCTGTTTATTTTGATTTGTGCGATCAACCTGAAATTATTGCCTGGGATAGAGAACGTGGTGTTACAACAGCAACAGCAAGATCTTATACTCATTATTTCAGAACAGATTCACTTCCGGGAATTACTGTAACTGATACAATCAACAATACTCATAAAGTTGGTTATTATTTAGCCGGTAGTACTTACGACAAAATTGACAATGCATATAACAGAGCTGATTTTGTTATGGTTCCACTTGGAAGTAGTCGTCCTACATGGGTGAAATTTAAGACACCATGGTTGAATGCAGGTAGTTATAATATTTATATATCACACCGTGTAAGTGGCGATCCTGCAACTAACATGGCGAGCATTACAATGAATGACAAAGAAGTTTACTTTCCTAACGAAGAAATGTACGGACGCTGGTTTAAATCGTGGAACGGTGTAAACAACCGTCGTCGTTGGAATGCAAAAGCACATTCAGGAAGTATGGGTATGAATTATATAGGTTCAGCAAGTATCGATAACTCAGGAATCCAGACCTTAAAAATAAATGTACTTCCTGAAAACGGAGCAACTTATAACTTAGATATGTTACAGTTTATTCCTGTAGATATGGATTCCTTGTCAATAAACGAAACTGCAACTGTAAGCATGGCTAAAATATATTATCCAATGTTCGACTGGGTTGGTTTTGCCCGTCAACCGGGATATGATGTAAATGCAGTTCCTACTTCATTTGCCGATTTTACTCAATTTGCCATTCCTTATCAGGTAACCGATTTAACCGATTGGGGAACTAAATACAGTCATACAATTGATAGTATTGGTTTGAAAAAAAGACTTATCGGATCAGAAGAATATGTGGCCAATTATGTTACAGTATATCGCGCTGAAGACAAATGGACCCGCGTTGCCGAAGGTTATAGCAATGATGCTTTCACATTTACCTGCGAATTACCAAAAGGTGATTATTATTATGAAACTATTAATTATACCGACTTAGGTGATGGCGCTCAGGATTATCGTACTTTTATTAATGCCGGAACATTCTCAGTTGGTCCTAATGCTGTAAACAATCAAAAAGAATCAAATATTAAAGCTTTTGCTTTCAACAGAACATTAACTGTTAAAGGTATCCAGGCAGGAGCTTCAATAATGGTTGTTGATTTAACAGGTAGAACTATGATTAATGCTATTAGTAAATCGGATGTATTTACAACAACATTGCCACAGGGAGTTTACTTAGTGAAGGTTGTTTCAGGAGAAATTCTACGCACGAAAGTAATCGTGAAATAAAATAATTTTCAAAATTCTATAAACTAAGAGGTTGTTCATTCGGACAACCTCTTTTTGCTTTCAATTAACTCATATACTGAAAGATGAATGTACTGAGAATAAATGTTTAATTGTTCAACGTTATTTTCTTGAAGACAACAAACCTCACATTGTTTATTGTATTTCTGATAATACAAAATTTAACTCTATACTTTCAAACTTATGCTTGTTTATATCGTTTTAGTTTTACTACAATGTAATAAATTGATTTATAGGTGATGCTGAAAGCGTATTTCAGCTAAAGAATATGAATAATTCGCATAACAATATTGATTTGATTTCGATATTTATCAAGATAGAATTTAACTAAATGAGTCAGGTAATCACATACTTTTAATATTATAATCTATGACTTTGTACATTATTCCATTTTGAGAAAAAGAATAAATTCTCAATTTTGCAGATAAATAAATCTTCTTTTAATATTATGATAAAAAAATTACGATTTCAGTTGTTGACATTGCTATTTGTTGTTATTCAAATTGCTAATTTATCAGCGCAACGACCCATGGAAAAACTTGACCGTAGTGTTGTAGCGCAAAAAGTGTCAAACGGCGTATATGTAAACTGGCGTATCACTTCTGACGAATGGCACAATACTGCTTATAAACTCTACCGTGATGGTTCATTAATTTACACAACTACAGCAACTGGTGCATCAAATTATTTGGACGCAGCAGGCTCAATAAGTTCTAAATATACAGTTTCGGCAGTAAGAAACGGAATTGAATCGTCGCAATCGGCTCAAGTATCGGTACTTACAAAAAGTTATCTCGAAATTCCGATGCGCGATTTAAAATCTTTAGGTAAAAATCTCTATTATCTCAATGATGCAACTGCTGCTGACCTTGATGGAGATGGGCAATATGAAGTAATTATTAAACGAATGAATCGAAATTGGGAAGCCTCCTGTGTCGATTTTACGTATTTTGAAGCCTATAAAATGGATGGAACATTTATGTGGGCAATTGATGTGGGGCCAAATATCACCATGGACGTAGAAATTAATATTGCTGCCTTCGACTTTGATGGAGATGGTAAAGCTGAAGTGTTTATGCGCTCATCCGACGGTACTATTTTCGGACTTGATAAAAATAACCAAAACGGCACACCGGTGGGTGACCGCAATGCCGATGGTTACATCAATTATCGACAGGCGCCGTTTAATGGAATAGGTGGAGATGGATTCATGAATGCAGGTCCTGAATATCTCTCGTTAATTGATGGGATGACAGGTAAAGAGCTTGATTGGGTGAATTTCATTCCTCGTGGAACTTCAGGCGACTGGGGCGATGATTATGGTCACCGTGCCAATAAGTTCTTTTTTGGGGCACCTTATTTGGATGGTAAAAAACCAAGTTTATTTATCGGACGTGGTATTTATACCATGCATAAAATGCAAACTTACGATATTGTAAATAAAAAATTGGTGAAGAAATGGTATTGGGAAACCACCTATTGGGGACAAACATTTAAGGGAAAATGGGATGATGTGCCAAAATCATATATGGGGCAAGGTTATCATAACTACACAATTGCAGATGTCGATGATGATGGTAAAGATGAAATTAACTGGGGATCGATGACCATTGATGATGATGGAAAACCATTATATTCTACCGAATTAGGTCACGGGGATGCACAACATTATGGCGATTTAGACCCATATCGCAAGGGTCAGGAAATGTTTGCGTGCAATGAAACCAGTCCCGGAACTAACCTGCGCGATGCTAAAACAGGTAAAATGCTTTATCGAAAAGTGGCTCCAAAAGATGTTGGTCGAGCAGGAGCAGGCAATATTACTGATCTTTATCCGGGAGCAGAAATTTGGGGTAGTGGAGTAGGTTTATCAGCTACAAACAAAGTCGAGATGTCTCATTTTGGAGTTGCTGAAAATTATTGCGTTTACTGGGACGGTGATTTATGCCAGGAACTTTTGGATCATTCAGGATTTTCTACGGGTACAGGTGTAGGTTATGGCGCTATAACCAAATTCAATGGTTATGGAAATATCTCGACTCTATTATCTGCCGATGCATACTCTTGCAATTATACAAAAGGCACTCCATGTTTGCAGGCCGATATTATGGGTGACTGGCGTGAAGAAGCAATTTGGTGGCGCTCAGACAGTATGGCTTTGCGGATTTACACCACACCAATAGCCACAACCAATCGTATTTATACCTTAATGCATGATCATCAATATCGTCAGGCTATTTGTTGGCAAATGTGTGGTTATAACCAACCTCCACACACCAGCTTTTATTTGGGTAGTGATTTCCCGTCTCCAATTCCGGCCAAATCTACCAACGGGAAATTAGTCTGGAAAGGTAACACTTCAACTTTGGATGCTTCTACTGCTAATTTTATGAGTGGTGACGATGCTGCCGGATTAATAGCCGGAAATGCATCAAGTGTATCGTTTAGCAATGGGAAAAGTATTTTATTGGATGATAGAAGTACAAACAAAACTATCAATTTGAACGAGAACATTGAACCAGAATTATTAATGGTTTCAGGGAATGAAAATTACTCGATTAGCGGTTCAGGTGTGCTTGGTGGAAATATGATATTGGACAAAATGGGTGAAAATACCTTGACTTTGAATGGAAATCATACTTATACCGGAAAGACAAATATTTGGGAAGGAAATTTGTGGTTGACCGGCAGTTTGTTTGCTTCGCCCGTAACTGTTCGCCGCCATGCAAATTTTGGTGGAATTGCCACGCTTGGAAGTAATCTCACAACTGAATATAATGCAATAGTTTACCCCGGAGGTCAAAATTTGGCTGACACACTTAAAATTAATGGGAATCTAAGTTGGGTAGCCGGTGCAAAACTGGTATATGACTTGTCGGATAATCCCAATCTATTTACAGGTACAAAAGGGACAACATCTTCAAATAAAAATGATTACCTGCAACTTGACGGGACATTGCAATTGGGTAATGGGGCTATTTTATTAATTAATCAACTCGCTGATTCACTTACACCAGGCAAATATCTGTTGATGAAAGCTAACGCATTGGCTGGTTCATTATCAGCAGTGAAAGTTCAGGGAACTGGAGGTAAATCGGTTGAATTGACTTACGATGCTACAAGTAAAGAACTTTATTTAATAGTAAAAGGTACGCGTGGCGCTTCAAAAATTACCTGGACAGGCAAGACAGATGCAAATTGGAATCTTGCAAAAACGGCTAACTGGAGTAATGAAGGTTTTGCAGATATTTTCGTAACAAACGACAGTGTTTATTTCGATGGTACTGGTCTGAACCGCACCATCACTTTGGTTGATAGTCTTTCAGTATCACACATGGAAGTAAATAGCCCTCTGAACTATACATTTAATGGCAGCGGAGCATTGACCGGAGCAATGGATTTAGTAAAATCAGGTTCAGGGACATTATATCTGAATACAAGAAACAATTTTACCGGAAAAACAATTGTTGAAGCCGGTTCGTTGATAATGCAATATGCGCCCTCAATAACAAATAATGGTGGTATTGGTGCAAATAATACCAATGCGGCCTTCCTCGTTGTAAAAGACAGTGCGATACTTCAGATTACAACTGCCAACGAACAGACTTCTCGTGGTATGACTTTGGCAGGTGCTGCGGGTGGTTTACTCAATGTAACTGCATCTTTATACTGGAATGGTATTATAACGGGTACAAAACTAACGAAGTATGGTGCAGGAACATTATACATTGCAAACAATAATTCTACATTAACAGAATCGGTTTTAAAAGCCGGAACTGTTAAACTAAATACAGATGCTTCGGTTTCGTATGGAGTAGGTAAAAAAGTGATTTTGATGGGTGGAACATTAGAAACACTAAATAGTAATGGAGCATATTTGTCAAGTAATCATAATATAGAAGTCCCTGCGGGTTACACTTCAACTGTTATTGCAGGAGCACGTATCGATTACAATGGAGCGCTCACAGGTAGTGGAACTTTGAACTGGAATACAGATTTTATTCGTGCTTATATAAATGGAAACTGGTCTGCGTTCGCTGGAGCACTTAATATTACCAAAAACGGAGCAAATTCAACCTACGAAGATAAATTTATTTTCAATAACAGCAACGGATTACCATTAGCAAGAGTAAATATTGCAACCGGTGTAACGATGTGTTATAAGAATGGCACAAGCGACAATGGAACAACAACCATCAAATTAGGAATGTTGTCAGGTGCAGGGAATTTCTATAATGCAGGATTAGAAGTAGGAGCTTCCAATGCAAACGGCACATTTTCAGGTGTAATTTCGGGTGCAACAAGTGTTAAAAAACTCGGTACCGGATTATGGGTAGTTTCAGGTGCAAATACCTATACAGGAACAACATTGATTAATGAGGGGACATTAACTTTAAGTGGTAGTTTAGGAGCTGGTAATGTTACAGTTGCAAATGAAGCGTTAATGAATTTAACCGGTACGGTTGGTGGATCTGTAATTATCTCTTC
>CAYNHC010000022.1:20457-23351 GCA_964396705.1 uncultured Paludibacter sp. | reverse complement strand
ATTGAATATGCATAAAAAGTCCCTATCTTTGCAAACCAAGAAAACAATTTCATTCATCATTTTCAAAATTATTTATTCCCGCATGAAAATTACTTCACTTGTATTCAATGCATTATACTGGTATATCAGCACTGTCGATAAAAAAAAGGAAATTATATTCATGAATTATGGTTATCATGATTCCGCTGAAAACATCAAACTTGAAAGCAAAGATGAGGTCAACAGGTATTCCATTCAGCTTTACCACAGATTAGCTAAAATGGTTGACCTGAAAGGTAAAAGCATAGTAGAAGTGGGTTGTGGACGTGGTGGTGGCATTGCCTATATCACTGAAACATTTAAACCGGCTAAAGCATTGGGAATAGATTTGAATGCAAAAGCAGCTAAATTTGGAAATAGCCATTATCAACTTCCGGGATTAAAATTTTTGCAGGGAAATGCTCAAAAATTAGAATTGGAAGATGCCAGTGTAGATGTAATATTCAATGTAGAATCATCGCACCGTTACGAAAATATGGAACAATTTCTAAATGAAGTTTACCGATGTTTGAAACCCGGCGGGAGTTTTCTTTATACCGATTTTCGTTTTTCGAAAGATATGGATGAGTTAAACCAATTGCTCTCGAAATTTAATTTTGTTAAATTTGACGAACAAATAATTAATGAAAATGTGGTAAAAGCATTGGAACTTGATTCAGAAAGACGTATAGCCTTAGTTGAGAAACATGCTCCTATGTTTTTAGGCAAACATTTACACGATTTTGCCGGTTCAACAGGCTCACCAACTTTCAATGACATTAAAAGCGGAAAAATAATTTATTACGTATATTGTTTTCATAAACCATTGTAATACAGAAATTTTAAAAACATCCAATACAGAAAATATGGAAAGAAACCACACTTTGAACAAATTCGGGGTGTGGTTTTTATTGTTAAACAAAATATCAAGGATTAAAATCAATTGGCACATTATTCCTATTAAGTAATAGGACAAATATAATATCGAATTTTTGTACGCTACGGCGCTACGGCGCTAATTCACAAAGTTTAAGCATTTATAGCGTCTTAGCGGCTTTGTGCCTTTGCGTTCAAAAAAAATAGTTGAATAAATTTATACGACATTTAATTATTCCAACTACTTAATTTTACTTATTCTGCAATATAAAGATAAACTGATTTTTTAACTTGACATTCACGCAAATTGCAACAAAAATGAAACACAACAAATTTATTCTCTCTTTTCTTTTACTGTTATTAGTATTTTCTTCTTCGGCATACGATGCTATCGGACATCGCATTATTGCTGATATTGCATATAAAAACCTTAATTGTAAGGCTCGTCATCATGTTGATAAACTGCTGGGGAAACATGGAATAATATATGCGGCAACCTGGGCAGATGAGATTAAAAGTGATAAAAGTTACGACTACTCATATCAGTGGCATTTTCAAAATCTGAAAGACAGTATGACTGTGGAAGAATTGAATTTTTTAATTGACAACCCACTTACTGAAGGTGAACATTTGTTTTATGCTATCCAACAAATGATGACACGACTCAAAAACAATAAGAATGATGCAGAAGCACTTAAATTTCTTGTGCATTTTGTAGGTGATTTGCACCAACCAATGCATTTAGGTCGGCTTGAAGACCTGGGTGGAAACAAAGTTAAAACTATGTGGTTTGGCAAGGAAATAAACCTTCATTCACTTTGGGATACATATCTGATTGAAAATAAAAAATACACTTACACTGAATATAGTTCTTATTTGATTGATAAATTTAAAAAGCAAAGAAAAATATATACAAAAAGCAGCATTAATGAATCTGTAAATAATTCATACACAGTTAAAAACAGGATTTACACTTATGATATGAATGATAAAAGCAATTACAGATACGCCTATCATTTCTCTGACACTATTGACGAATTACTTTTCAGAGGAGGAATGCAGTTGGCGAGAATTCTGAACGAAATTTTTTAAACAAAAACCGCAGGAGTAATTATCCTGCGGTTTTTACTTAAGACATAATGATATTTATTTTTGAATGACTGACCCACTACCGGTTATTGAAGCATTAACTCCAGGATTTCCTGTATATTCCACAATACCTGTACCCGAAATTGTGGCTTTTAACTGATTATTCACATCGACATAAATATTCCCACTGCCTGAGATATAACATTCTGCATTATTTGTATTTAATGAAGCAAGATACAAATTTCCTTTTCCGGTAATATTCGCGGTCAATTTATCTGTCACTCCTTTAGCTTTAATATTTCCAACCCCGATAAGTGTTATTTTAATATCCTTATATTCTGCATTTTCATTCAATTGAATCTCACCACTACCCAATATTTTCACTGCCTGCAAAGCGTCAAAACCTGAGCTAACATTGATGTTACCAGTACCACCAAGGGTTATTGTATAAAGCGGATCAGGAAGAGTTATAAACACTTTGGCTTTGCTGTTGTATATCACCTGATGTTGAGGCATTCTCTTTATTGTTAACAATTTATTGCTTACTTCAACCACTAAAAAATCTGTCAGATTTTCATAATCCGAAACCTCAACCTTAAAGGTTTCACCTTTTCTTATTTCTACATCTGCTTTGCCAAGCAACTCAATACCATCAAAAGCTGTCACAGTTCTTTCTTCGGTCACGATTTCACCCTTACCGGTAACACCTAATATATCGGACACACAAGATGTAAACAAAATAAATGGGACAATAAGCGCAAATAACCTGATAACATTTTCTTTTTTCATATTAATTCTTTTTTAAATAATTTTTTCCTTAGTACAATAATTATACCTTATTCGATAAACGATTTTATTAATTACATATTTTATTACGTAGAAAATAAACAAAGAATTGGAAATCATTGTTT
>CAYNHC010000022.1:6606-20357 GCA_964396705.1 uncultured Paludibacter sp. | reverse complement strand
GATATATGACCTGTTTCTTCGGAAATTACAATTGCTATTGCATCAGAATGTTCGGTAATACCCAAAGCCGCTCTATGTCTTAATCCGAATCTTTTGGGAATGTTTTGGTTCTTGGAAACAGGAAGAATACAGGCAGCTGCTTTTAATTTTTGTTCGCAAACTACCAATGCTCCGTCGTGTAAAGGGCTGTTTTTAAAGAATATATTTTCAATCAATCGCGAACTGATATTTGCATTAATCTGCTCACCCGATTGTGTATAGAAGTCCAGATCGTTTTCTCTGGTTATAACTATCAGTCCACCTGTTGAACTTTTCGAAAGATTACGACAAGCCAAAACTATCTGTACAATCTGATAATCCTTCTTTCCATTTTCCACACTCGCATCACCAAAATATCTCCGGATTATACTAATTATTTTTGATTTTCTTTTTTTTCCAAGTCCTGAAAAAAACCTGCGTATTTCATCCTGAAAAAGGACTATTAATGCAAAAGCTCCGACACTAATTATTCGATCAAAGATTCCGCCCAATAATTCCATTTTAAAAACATGAGATACCAGAAACCAAACAATTACGAAAGTCATTATCCCAAAAAATACGTTGATTGCTCCTGATCGTTTGAGTAACTTAAACATTTCGTATAGCAATACTGCTACCAGAAGTATGTCAATTACGTCTTTAAAACCTATTTGAAAACCCATCAGCTAAAATTTTAATGTGTTTAAGTATCTTGTATGAAAAATAAAAGATTATCAGTTTTGCTCTTTCCAAGCAATTCTGAATATTTAGTGAGATGTTTACCTAAAGCAATATACTGATAAAAAGACTTGTAGCTCGTAACTATTTATATCGTGTCAGTTTGATTGTATTGATTGAATATTTTGATTGTCTCAACTGCTTCTTTAACATCGTGCACTCTTAAAATAGAGGCTCCTCCAATTAACGCAAGCATATTTGCAGCCGTAGTACCATTAAGTGAACTCTCGGCATTTGTTCCCAGCAATTTATAGATCATCGATTTCCGCGAAACACCTGCAAGAATTGGAACATTCAATTCCTGAAAAACAGGAAGGTCTTTTAAAATTCTGTAGTTTTGTTCAAGAGTTTTGGCAAATCCAAAGCCGGGATCAACCACTACATCCGTAACACCCAAAAGATGAAGTTGTGCCAATCGTTTCTCCAAAAAATTTAAAACCTCAGACACTACATTATCATAACTTGTAAGTTGTTGCATCGTATGAGGATTTCCACGCATATGCATTAATACATAAGCAACCTTTAAGTCCGCTATAGTTTCAAACATTAAATTATCAAGCGTTCCTCCACTCACATCGTTAATCATAGCAACATTATAGTTGTCAACTACATATTTTGCAACATTAGCCCTGAATGTATCAACTGATATGATTATGTCAGGAAATCGTTTGAGTATAACTTCGAGTCCTTCCGACAAACGTTTTATTTCTTCATCAGAGGAAATAAATTCAGCTCCGGGTCGCGTTGAATATCCACCTACATCTACAATCGATCCGCCATTTACTACAACTTTCTCAGCACATTTCAACACCGAATAATCAGATGTGAGTCTATTTCCCCAAAAAAAAGAGTCGGGAGTCAGATTTACAATTCCCATCACGATGGGAGTTGATAAGTCAAAATTTTTATTATTCAACTTTAACTGATAATTAACCATAAGCAGATTGAAATTAATCAGAAAAAAAATACAGATTTGATATGTATGCAAAATTAAACAAAATAACACAAAAGTCAATAAGAATATTTTTTTTAATTAGCATATACGTTTTTACAATAATATGAGTTATAATAATCAGCCTAATATTTTAAAAAAAAACTCATCATTTATAATTATAAAGGAAAAAAAGTACTATTTTTGCGCTTATCTTTTGACTAAACGCTTTTATTACATATTATTAAATCTTATGAAAATTAACATTATATCTAAAATAGTCGCATTAATCATCGTTGTAAGTTTTTTTGGATGCAATAAAAATGCAACCAATGATAGTATGTCCAGAGTTACAGGTTGGAAATACAACGACAAAGAAGGCACTGGTTTTATCGTAAAAAGCGGATACAAACTCGAAACTCCTCCAGGCATGGTTGCAGTTGAAGGTGGATCATATACTATAGGCGAAAAAGGAGAATTTGTTACAGCGCCACGCGATAACAAACGTCGAAGGATAACGGTTAGCTCGTTTTTTATGGATCAATATGAAATCAGGAATATTGACTGGCGTGAATATACCAACTGGTTAAAAGTAATTTTCAAAAAAACTGCTCCAAAACTTATTGATAAAGCACAACCAAATGAAAAAGTTTGGAGAGAAGAGCTTGCTTATAACGAGCCTTATCTTCAAAATTATTTTTCGCACCCTGCGTATGACCAATACCCAATTGTTGGGGTAACATGGGAACAGGCAATGGATTATTGCGCATGGCGTACCGACAGGGTAAACGAATTAGCTTTGGTAAATGCCGGAGTTATTGAACATCCTAACTTCGCTGCATTAAAAAATCTTGGAAAAGATTCAATTTCCAACACTTTCGTATTCAACACACAAAAATATTTACTGCAAAACAAATTTCAACCGACTAAAGGTTCAAAACCATTAAAGGATCTTTACGGTCAGGAGAGAAAAGCTGATATTTCAGATGGAATCTTGTTTTCCGAATTCAGACTTCCTACCGAGGCAGAGTGGGAATTTGCAGCTTTTGCTATTAACTCGAATAATGAAGGTATTGTACCAGATGGCAAACTTTACCCATGGAAAGGTTCACATCTTCGAAATACAAAGAAAAAACATTTAGGAATGATGCAGGCCAACTACGTCAGAGGACGTGGTGACATGATGGGAACATCGGGAAGCCTGAACGATAAAGCCACAATTACAGCTCCTGTTGATGATTATTATCCAAACGATTTTGGGTTGTATAATATGGCAGGTAATGTTAATGAGTGGGTATTAGATGTTTATCGCTCAACAAGTTTCGATGAAGTAGCTGAATACAATTCTTTCAGAGGAAATATGTATCTGACACCAATTGAAGAAGGCGTAGATTCGGCAGGAAATAAAACATATAAACTGGATGATTATGGAAGAATTGCTACTGAAGTAAAAAAAGGTGATGATTTAAGAAATTACAGAGATGGAGATACTGAGTCTCAGATATTTTTCTCCTTGTCAAATCCTAATTTAATTAGAAGAGACACATTAGACATTACTGATATATTACGTCCAGTAATTAGCGACAGAACCAGGGTTTACAAAGGTGGTTCGTGGAAAGACAGGGCATTTTGGTTAAATCCATCCACCAGACGATATCTTGAACAAGATAAATGTACAAGCGACATTGGTTTCCGTTGTGCAATGAGTATGATTGGAAGTAAAGACAAAGTGAAATAAAGACAAAGGAACAATTTAAGTTTTAACTTGAATACAAAAAGCATCTGAATATAAATAGTTCAGGTGCTTTTTATTATTTAACCCGCTTTAAATCCGATGATTTTTAGTAATTTTGCAGTCTTAATTTTAAAATTGAAAAAGGTATTATTTTTAAAATAAAAAAAACATGACCAGAACAGTTATAGTTGATGCGTTGAAACGTACAGATTACGGAACACAAGTAAATATTAAGGGCTGGGTTCGTACCCGCCGGGGCAATAAAAACGTAAGCTTTATTGCTTTGAACGATGGATCTACAATCAATAATATTCAGGTGGTGGCCGACAACGAAAAATTTGGCGATGAATACCTGAAACCCATTACTACCGGAGCTTGTATAAGTGTTACCGGCATTCTTGTTGAATCGCTTGGCAAAGGTCAAACAGTGGAAATACAGGCCGATGAAATTGAAATTTATGGCACTGCCGATGCTGAAACATATCCTTTGCAAAAGAAAGGACATACCATGGAATTTTTGCGCGAAATAGCTCACTTACGTCCACGCACGAATACTTTTGGGGCTGTTTTCCGCATTCGTCACCACATGGCCATGGCTGTGCATAACTTTTTTCACGAACGTGGATTTTTCTATTTTCATACGCCAATTATTACAGCTTCGGATTGCGAAGGCGCCGGACAAATGTTTCAGGTGACCACTTTGAATCTTTACGACCTTAAAAAAGACGAAACAGGTTCTATCGATTATTCAAACGATTTTTTCGGAAAACAAGCAAGTCTTACCGTATCCGGACAGTTAGAAGGTGAACTGGCAGCCATGTCGATGGGAGCCATTTATACTTTCGGACCTACTTTCCGTGCTGAAAACTCTAACACGCCACGTCACCTCTCTGAATTTTGGATGATTGAGCCTGAAGTTGCTTTCAACGAAATTGAAGATAATATGCAATTAGCGCAGGATTTTATTCAATATTGTGTGCGTTGGGCACTCGAAAAATGCAAGGACGATTTGGATTTTCTATGCAATATGTACGATAAAGAGCTTTATGAACGTTTGAACTTTGTAGTAAATAATGATTTTAAACGTTTGACTTATACCGAAGGTGTTAAAATTCTGGAAGAAGCCGTTGGCAATGGATATAAATTTGAATTTCCTGTAGGTTGGGGAACTGACTTGCAATCGGAACACGAACGTTATCTGGTAGAGCAACATTTCAAAAAACCGGTTATTTTAACGGATTATCCCAAAGAAATCAAATCGTTTTACATGAAGCAAAACGATGATGGAAAAACGGTTCGTGCAATGGATGTTTTGTTTCCAAAAATCGGTGAAATTATCGGTGGGTCACAACGTGAGGAAGACTACGAAAAACTTAAAAATCGTGCTGACGAAATGGGTGTTCCAACCAAAGATATTTGGTGGTATTTAGATACACGTCGCTTTGGAACAGCACCTCACTCAGGATTTGGACTTGGTTTCGAACGCTTGCTATTATTCGTAACAGGCATGACCAATATTCGCGATGTAATTCCTTTTCCGCGTACACCGAACAATGCTGAGTTTTAATTGTTGTATTATCCGACTTGTTTTTTCAAAAAGAAACTTGTTGGCAAAAATTAAAGTAACATAACTTTCTCAATCTAATAATAATGAGTAATATAAAGACTACTGAATTGGAAAATGTAGTGGTGCGGTTTACCGGTGACTCGGGTGATGGAATGCAACTCACCGGAACACTTTTTTCAAATCTTTCGGCAATTCTGGGAAATGAAATTTCAACTTTCCCTGACTTTCCATCCGAAATACGTGCTCCACAGGGCACTTTAGGAGGTGTTTCCGGATTTCAGGTACATTTAGGTGCTTCGAAAATTTATACTCCGGGCGATGAAGCTGATGTATTGGTAGCCATGAATCCCGCCGCTTTAAAAGTAAATGCTGATGGAATTAAAAAAGGCGGAGTCCTTATTTTCGACGAAGATTCGTTCAAGAAATCTGATTTTGAAAAAGCGGGTTTCAAGACAGAAAATCCTTTCGAAGAATTAAATATTTCTGACACCATTCAACTGATTCCTGCTGCACTTTCTACACTTACACAAAGCAGTCTCGAAGGTTTCGACATGGATAATAAAACAGTATTGCGAAGCAAAAATATGTTTGCTTTAGGTTTAATCTGTTGGTTATTCAATCGTCCTATCGATCAGGCCATTCATTTTCTGACCAATAAATTTGGCAAAAAACCAAGCGTATTGGAAGCCAATGTGAAAGTATTGACCGATGGATTCAATTATGGCAATAATCTTCATTTGAGCGTTTCAACTTATACAGTTGAAAAATCAAACGAATTACCGAAAGGCAAATATACCAGCATCAGTGGAAATAAAGCTGCTGCCTGGGGTTTAATTGCGGCATCAAAAAAAGCAGGATTGGAACTTTTCCTTGGAAGTTACCCCATTACACCTGCTACAGATATTATGCAGGAATTGGCATTACGCAAAGATTTAGGCGTAAAAGTTGTTCAGGCCGAAGACGAAATTGCAGGCATTACCATTGCACTTGGAGCCTCTTTTGCAGGTCAGTTGGCTGCAACCTCGACTTCAGGACCGGGTTTGGCTCTGAAATCGGAAGCCATTGGACTTGCAGTAATGGCTGAATTACCTCTTGTAATTATAGATGTTATGCGCGGCGGACCTTCAACAGGTTTGCCAACAAAAACGGAACAAACCGACTTGCTTCAGGCATTGTACGGTCGTAACGGTGAAAGTCCGGCTGTAGTAATTGCTGCAAATACACCTGCCGATTGTTTTCATTACGCTTTTATGGCTTCTAAAATTGCATTGGAACACATGACTCCTGTCATTTTACTGACCGATTCATATCTAGGAAATGGCACTTCATTGTGGAAGCTTCCTAAACTGAACGAGTTACCCGAGATAAAACCAAATTTTGCTAAACCGGGCATGGAAGGTTTAAGAGTTACTGCACGTGATGAAGTTTCGAAAGTTCGTTACTGGACTATTCCCGGAGTAAAGGGTTTTGAACAAAGAAATGGTGGTCTCGAAAAAGATTATTCCACAGGTGCATTGTCAACTGATCCTGCAAATCATCAGAAAATGGTTGACACGCGCAACGAAAAAATTGAATATATCAATAATTTTATTCCCGAATTGAAAGTTGAAGGAAATGAAGACGCTGAGTTACTTGTTGTGGGTTGGGGTTCAACACATGGTCATTTGATGACGGCTGTAAATGCAATGAACAAAAAAGGAAAAAAAGTAGCACTGGCTCATTTTAATTATATCAATCCACTTCCAAAAAACACCGTAGAAGTGATCAAACGCTTTAAAAAAGTGGTGGTTTGTGAACTGAACAGCGGACAATTTGCCACTTATCTCCGTTCGAAAGTTCCGGGCGAATACTTGCAATTTAATAAAGTGCAGGGTCAACCATTTACAGTGACTGAACTCGAAGAACATTTCGAAGGATTATTAAAATAGTTAAGTTTAATAAGGAAAATTTAAATTAAAATGGATACTTCAATTATACAACAATATACAGCAAAGGATTTTAAGAGCGATCAATATGTTCGCTGGTGTCCCGGTTGCGGCGATTATGCAGTGCTTAATACCTTGCAAAAGGTAATGGCAGAACTTGGTGTTCCCCCTCACGAAACAGCCGTGATTTCAGGTATCGGTTGTTCTTCGCGTTTGCCTTATTACATTTCAGGATACGGATTTCACTCCATACACGGTCGTGGTGCTGCTATTGCAACCGGCGTTAAAGTGGCTAATCCGAAACTGACCGTTTGGCAAATTACCGGTGATGGAGACTGTCTGGCCATTGGTGGAAATCATTTTATTCACAGCGTTCGTCGCAATGTGGATATCAATGTTATTCTTTTCAACAACCAGATTTATGGTTTAACGAAGGGTCAATATTCACCTACAACCAAAAAAGGTTATGTGACCAAATCATCACCTTTCGGCACTATCGAACGTCCATTCCGTCCGGCAGAACTTACTTTTGGAGCGCGTGGTACATTCTTTGGGCGTACGCTGGACGTAGATCTGAAATCGGCTCAAATGACCATACTGGCTGCTGCCAAACACAAAGGAACTTCAGTGGTTGAAACACTTGTAAATTGTGTAATTTTTAACGATGGTGCACACAATTGGCTTTCGGAAAAGGAAACACGTTACGATCGTCTTGTAATTCTTGAACACGGCAAACCGATGATTTTTGGAAAAAACAACGATAAAGGTCTTGCACTTGATGGTATGCAATTGAAAATTGTGACTTTGGGTGAAAATGGCGTAACCGAAAACGATGTATTGGTACACGATGCTCATTGCGAAGATAGTACTTTGCAACTAAAATTAGCCATGATGGAAGGACCGGAATTTCCGATTGCCATTGGTGTAATTCGCGACGTAGAAACAGAAAGTTACGACGAAGCCATGACCAATCAAATAGCTGAAATTCAATCCAAATCGAAAATCAAAACCTTTGATGATTTGATTGATTCATGTGAACAATGGGATATGTAAAAACTTGATTCTATAAAGAATATATTTACAAAATCCGATAAAGACAATTGTTTTTATCGGATTTGCTTTTTTATAATATTGTTTAGTTAGTGAAAAGATAGGCTAACAAGGGACAAGCGGTTTCCATACCGCTTGATGAAATATAGCAAAGCGACTTGGAAGTCGCTTGTCCCTTGTGTGACTTAAACCCAACCAAACTTAAGCTGATTAATTTTTTTCTACAAATAATTATTTATAAGCTTAATTTCTTAATTTTGCTGATTGTAATTTATTAATGTGTTTCGTTTAAATCAAACATTTGGAATGCAGATTATTAAAACTACCGATATAAGCAAATTAACGGAAATAAAAAATTTATACACCGAAGTCTTTTCGGGTGGTATTTCTCAGCAATTTATTGACAGAGATGAATTAGAAAGTTATATTCGAACTCTTTTATCAAACGGATATGCAATTCTAGCGTGCGAAAATGACAAAATTGTTGGAGCACTTCTTTGTTGTCCGCTTACTTTTGATGCGTTGTTGCCAGAAGAGATTAATCAGAAATATACAACGGAATCAAGTATTTATATCGCCGAAATGATGGTGAGTGAAAACTTTCGAGGACAAGGAATTGGTAAGAAGTTATTGACTGAATTTATGAAAACAGTTGATAAAATCCACTACACGGATGCTTTCATCCGCGTTTGGGACAAGAATATTCCGGCTCTGACATTGTACGAAAAAACCGGATTTAAGCGAATTACCACCATTGAACAGATGAAGACCAAAACTGACGGAACAGAAAAATTCGTAATGAATAAAATATATTTACACCAAAAATTGAACTAAGCAATGTATAATTTAGTAAGCAAAACAATTGATTTACGGACCGGAACACCTGATGAAAAACGCAGGGAAATCCGGGATTATTTTGAAAAAACATGGGCTATTGACGAAAAGTTATATACCCAATTGAAATCCGATGATGTATTTTATCGTCGTGGCGATCCTTTGCGACACATCATCCTTTTTTATCTCGGACATACTGCCGTTTTCTTTATTAATAAACTCTTTCTTGCAAAAATTATTGATACACGCATCAATCCGGCTTTCGAATCCATTTTTGCTATTGGCGTAGATGAAATGAGCTGGGACGATTTGAATGAAAAAAATTACAACTGGCCTCCGGTTTCGGAAGTTCGCACCTACCGCGATAAAGCTAAAAAACTTATCCTGCAAGTAATTGACAATGTTCCAATTAAATTACCAATAGAATGGGAAGATCCGTTTTGGCTTATCCTGATGGGCATTGAACATGAACGTATTCATCTTGAAACGTCATCGGTATTGATTCGTCAGTTGCCATTGAGTGAGGTAGTTACCGGAAGATTTGGTGAAATTTGCAACGAGCGTGGTATTGCTCCACAAAACGAGATGCAAACTATTATAGGTGCCGAAATGCATTTAGGAAAATCAATTCACCATCCGCTTTATGGCTGGGACAATGAATATGGAAATTTAAAGACAAAAGTGGAAGATTTCAGCGCATCGAAAATGCTGATTTCGAACGGAGAATTTTTAGAATTTGTAAAAGAAAAAGGATATAGCCATAGAGAATTCTGGACCGAAGAAGGTTGGAATTGGTGCACTTTCAAACAAGCTGAAATGCCTCTTTTTTGGCGAAAGGAAAATGAAAACTATTTGCTCCGTTTAGTTGCCGAAGAAATTGAAATGCCCTGGAACTGGCCTGTAGAAGTAAATTATTTAGAAGCGAAAGCATTTTGTAACTGGAAAACAGCCAAAGAAGGAAAAACGTTCCGTTTGCCCACCGAAGCCGAATGGATGCGTTTAGCTGATGTTTGTAACATTCCGGATGAAATGGAATGGGAAATTGCTCCCGGAAATATTAATCTTGAACATTACGCATCGCCGTGTCCGGTTGATATGTTCAAAACAGGTGATTTCTATGATGTTATCGGCAATGTATGGCAATGGACTGAGACACCGATAACGGGTTATGCCGGTTTTAAAGTTCACCCGATGTACGATGATTTCTCGACACCCACTTTCGATGGCAAACACAATATGATCAAAGGTGGTTCGTGGATTTCGACAGGGAATGAAGCCACCCGACATGCACGTTATGCTTTTCGCCGACACTTTTACCAACATGCAGGTTTCAGGATTGTTCAGTCGGAATCTCCTTTGGTCATCGAAACCAACGAATATGAAACGGATATTGAAGTAGCCAACTCGTGCGAAAATATGTGGGGAAACACTTCAGCTTCTAATTTTTCTAAATTGTTGGCAACAGAGATTCTGGAAATTGCCGGTCAACCCAAAGAAATGACTTTGCTGGATTTGAATACAGATACCGGTCGATTGGCTTTTGAGCTAGCACCGTATTTCAAGCAAATAACGGCTCTCGATTTTTCGGCACGTTACATACGAATGCCGATACATCTTCAGGAACAGGGATTTATGCGCTATATAGTGCAGGACGAAGGCGAACTGGTGTTGTATCGTGAAGTGGTGTTGAGTGAAACAGGATTGGGCGAAGGTGCTGAGAAAATTACTTTTATGCAGGACAATGCCAACAATCTGAAACCACTTTACACAGGATATGATATAATTGTTGCACCCAATTTATTAGAGGAATTAAATTGTCCTATACTATTTTTACAAAGTATTCATGAACGCCTCAATGACAATGGGTTACTTTTAATTGCATCCACTTACGACTGGCAGAAAAACAACATAAAATCCGAACATTGGCCGGGAGGTTTCAAACGAGATGGCGAACCTGTCACCTCTTTCGATGGCATAAAAGACATTTTGGAAAAGCATTTCATCTTAGAAAAAATTCCATTCAATCTTCCCATGATCCTTCGGAAATCAACCCGGAGTTCGGAACATTATTTTTGTGAGATTACAGTTTGGCGAAAGAAATAAGCGCATTTAATAAAAACAGGAATTCAACTTTTCAAACTGAATTCCTGTTTCTTTATTTCAATGATTTATTTCACTTTTTTCAACTCACCGTCATTTCACCACAAATGCTTACACTCAATTTATTTTTAACATCATACACCGAATCAAACTCGCCCAAAAGGCACATTAGTTTCGTTACAATGGCTTCGGTAGTACAATCATAAGCACTTAACAATCCGGCATTTACCAAATTGATACTTGTTTCATATCGTCCCATTTCAACCGAACCTGTACTACATTGCGATTTGTTTACAATAATAATTCCGCGATCTGCAGCTTCTTTCAAAGCATTAAAAAACCAGGTGCGACGAGGTGCATTGCCGGCACCAAAACTTTCGAGCACAACTGCTTTCAACCCTTTAATATTCAAAATTGCTTGTACAGTTTGTTCCGTTATTCCCGGAAAGAGTTTTAAAATAGCTACGTTACGATCCACTTTTGTACGCAACACTAATTTGGTGCCGGGCGAAGGATAATGAATGTAATTACGGAAATACTTGATATGTACGCCGGCTTTTGCCAGCGGAGGATAATTATACGAATTAAAAGCACTGAAATGCTCGGCATTCTTCTTGGTTGTACGATTTCCCCTGAAAAGGGTATCTTCGAAAAAAATACAAACTTCAGGTACAATTGCATATCCGTTTTCCCGGGAAGTCGCAATTTCTACAGCAGTTAACAAATTTTCCCTCGCATCCGATCGCATCATGCCGATGGGCAACTGTGCACCGGTAAAAATTACGGGTTTTGAAAGATTTTCGAGCATAAAACTAAGCGCTGAAGCTGTATATGCCATGGTATCGGTTCCATGCAAAACAACGAAACCATCATAATCATCGTAGTTTTCCTGAATAAGGTGAGCTATTCTTTCCCAGTTTTCCGGCTGAACATCCGATGAATCAATCAGCGGTAAAAATGGAATACTTTTAATACGAATACCTGTTTGCTTAAGCTCAGGCAAATATTCCTGCACTTTTTCAAAATCAATTGGTCGCAATGCTCCGGTGGCAGGATCTTCGGACATGCTTATAGTACCGCCTGTAAATATCAATAAAACAGCTTTCTCTTTTTCCACGTACATTATATTATTGAATTCTTATGCAAAGATAATGCAAAAAATGAACCTCGTACTTTGTTTTAATATGTAAATATATTTCAAAAGCAACAAACAGACCGCAAGTTAGAATTTTTATCTGTATTTTTGCACATATATTTTTCGTTATAAGTCATGAATAGATTTTTTTTAACAGGTTATATGGGTTGCGGCAAATCCACCATTGGAAAAATGCTTGCTTCAACTCTTGGATTTGCTTTTATAGATTTAGATACTTATATCGAAAGTAAATATCATAAAACCATAGCACAAATTTTTGCTGAAAATGGCGAAGACAAATTCAGAGAAATTGAGCATAAACATCTTCTACAGGTTGCTGAATTTGAAAATACTGTAATTGCTACAGGAGGAGGAGCTCCCTGTTTTTTTGATAATATGGAATTTATGAATTCATGCGGAATAACTGTATATATCAAACTCACTGCTGAACAACTTGCCGCTCGTCTCGAAGCATCTCCAGGCGGAATACGCCCGCTCTTGTCAAATCGCAAAGGAGATGAATTAATTCAGTTTATAAAAGAAGGACTTGCCAGAAGAGAATCCTACTACGTTCAATCCCAATATATTATAGACGGAACCGGAACCGTCGAGAATATTACTAAAAAAATTACCTCTCTTCTTTAGCTTTTAACTGACTTTAAATCAAAACATCAGTAATTTTATATCAATAAATAATTGTTGCTGCAACTTTCATAATTTTGAAAGTTGATATTTCAACATGAACATAAATCAACCGTTAACGTTTTAGCGTTTAAACAACAAAAATATAAAATGAAATCAGAAAAGTGGACAATGAAAAATATACCTTCGCTTGAAGGAAAGACCATTATTGTAACAGGTGGAAACAGTGGTTTAGGTTTTCAATCAGCAAAAGCCTTTGCAGAAAAAGGTGCTCAGGTTATTATAACATGCCGCAATATTACTAAAGGTGAAAATGCCCGAAAACACATTTTACACCATTGCAAAGAAGCAAATATTGAAGTGATGCATCTCGATTTAATGGATATGTCATCGATACGTAAATTTGCACAAGAGTTTAAACAAAATCATAATCATTTGCACGTTCTGCTTAACAATGCAGGTATTATGATGGTTCCTTACCGACTGACAAAGGATGGTATCGAAAGTCAACAGGCAACAAATCACTTCGGACATTATATGTTGACGGCTTTATTACTCGAGACTTTGAAAAACACTCCTGGATCCAGGGTGGTAAATGTAAGCAGTTTGGCACATCGTAGCGGTGAAATAAATTTTGATAACCTGCTTTACGAAGGAGGTAAAGATTACACACCTATGAAGGCTTACGGACGTTCTAAGCTTGAAAATCTATTGTTTACCTTCGAACTTCAGCGTTTTTTTGAGACAAATAAAATTGATAGCATTGCTGTGGCAGCACATCCCGGTGTTTCGGACACTAACCTGTTTAGCCATATCGGGAGTAAATTTTTACAAAAACTTTTTAAACCCTTATTCAGCCTTTTCGTACAACCATCGGCTATGGGTGCCTTGCCTCAATTACGTGCCGCAGTTGATCAACAGGTAAAAGGAGGTGAGTATTATGGTCCGGGCGGACGGCATGAAATGAAAGGTCATCCGGTTGTTGTAGGGTCTAGTAAAACTGCCAATGACAAACAAAATGCCCGTAAACTATGGGAAATTTCAGCAATAATTACCGGAGTAAAATTCTAACTTGA
>CAYNHC010000022.1:0-6506 GCA_964396705.1 uncultured Paludibacter sp. | reverse complement strand
CCCGTAAACTATGGGAAATTTCAGCAATAATTACCGGAGTAAAATTCTAACTTGATCTAATGGTTATTTCTTTTTTTGAGGAGTTATTGTTATTTTTTAAAATCTTTGTATAGATCCCTCACTACGTTTCGGGATGACAAAGACATTTGTTGGAATGAAAACGCTGCCCGACCATTCACAGTTATAATGATTTTATTCGTGGCAGCGGTTCGAGTGGAATCACGCACCCATCGTTATATAAATTACATCACTCCATTACAAGTTGTCGATGGGAATTCTTTAAACAACTACCCTTGTCATCCCGAAACGTAGTGAGGGATCTAATAAAACATCAATTTTTTGAACAGATGCTATCGAAATAAAAAAGGATTTTTTATTCCTACAATTGGTAGAGAAATGGGATAAGGAATAAAATAGTACCTCAAAAAAGAAATAACCAATATAATTTCAGCAAAAAGTTTAATTTATTTTTTATTATCATATAAGTCATTGATGCTAATTTTGTTTTCGTGTTTTCCAATATTTTGTCAATAACTTATGAGAAAAACAGCTTATTGTTTCTCTAAATTATGCTTATCTTTATCAGCCCGTTTTCGAATGAAAGCGGGTTGTTTAATTCTATACAAAACAGCAAATTACATATGAGTTCGTTTGTCCACTTACACGTCCACTCTCACTACTCCATTCTTGATGGCATGTCGTCAATTCCTTCATTGGTAGATAAAGCATCGAAACTTAAAATGAATTCTGTTGCCCTAACTGACCACGGCAATATGTTTGGAGTGAAGGAATTCTTTAATTATACCAAAAAGAAAAATGGAAAGACAAAGGAACAGATTCAATCCATTGAAAAAGAACTGAAAAACGAAAATCTTTCTCCTGAAATCAGAGCTGAACTCGAACAGAAACTGATCAAAGTTAAAGGTCAGATTTTTAAACCCATATTAGGTTGCGAAGCTTATGTTGCCCGTCGGGGTCGTAAGTCAAAAGAAAACCAGGATGATCGCAGTGGATATCATTTGGTATTATTAGCTAAAAATATTACCGGTTACCGCAATCTTTGCAAATTAGTTTCTCTGGGTTGGATGGAAGGTTTTTATTACCGTCCGCGTATCGACCATGAGATTCTGGAAAAATACAGCGAAGGTCTGATCGCCTCTTCGGCTTGTTTGGGTGGTGAAATTCATAAAAATGTTGAAAGGGGTGATTTGCAGGGAGCTGAAAAAGCAATAAATTGGTACAAAAGTGTTTTTGGCGACGATTTTTACCTTGAACTGCAACGGCATAAAACCGACAAACCAAATGCAGATTACCAAACCTTTGAGAAACAACAACGTCAGAACGAAGAGCTTATTAAACTGGCTCGTAAAACAAATACCAAACTTTTAGCCACCAACGATGTTCACTTTGTGGAAGAAGAACATGGCGATGCTCACGAACGACTGATTTGTTTAAGTACCGGCAAAGACCTTGAAGATCCGAGCCGAATGAGATACACCAAACAGGAATACCTGAAATCGCCGGATGAAATGTTGCAAATTTTTGCTGATATTCCTGAGGCGCTCGAAAATTCGGTGGAGATTGCTGAAAAGGTCGAACTTTACGACATTGATTCAGCTCCTATGATGCCCGTATTTCCAATTCCTGAGGATTTCGGCACTGAAGAGCAATATCGTGAAAAATACACAGATGAAATGTTGCGGGAGGAATTTGGCGAAAGTTTCGACCGCTTAGGTGGTTATGATAAGGCTGTTCGTGTAAAACTCGAAGCAGATTATCTTACCAAATTAGCATATGAAGGTGCAAGTCAAAGATATGGAGAAGTATTGGATGAAGAGAAAACTGAACGCATTGATTTTGAACTGCATGTAATGAAAACGATGGGTTTTCCCGGCTATTTTCTTATTGTTCAGGATTTTATAAGTGCTGCCAGAAAAATGGGCGTTTCAGTAGGTCCGGGTCGTGGTTCTGCTGCCGGTTCTGTAGTTGCTTATTGCCTTCGAATTACCGATATCGATCCGTTGAAATACGACTTACTTTTTGAACGTTTTCTTAACCCCGACCGAATATCAATGCCCGATATTGATATCGATTTCGACGACGATGGACGTGGACAGGTATTGCGCTGGGTAACTGATAAATATGGGAAAGAACGCGTGGCACATATCATTACTTATGGTACAATGGCCACAAAATCGTCCATTAAAGACGTAGCCCGCGTTCAACGCCTACCTCTTGCCGAAGCCGATAGATTGACGAAACTTATTCCGGATAAATTTCCGGAAGGACAAGATGGAAAAGCGCCAAAGGTAAATATAGCCAATTGTTTGAAATATGTGCCCGAATTAATACAAGCAAGGAACTCTTCGGACCAAAACTTATCAAATACGCTTCGTTTTGCCGAAATGCTTGAAGGTACAGTCCGTCAAACCGGGGTACATGCCTGTGGAATTATTATCGGAGCCGACGATCTGACCAATCTTGTTCCTCTCAGCACTGCCATGGACAAGGAAACCAATGAAGAAATGTCGGTTACACAGTACGAAGGTTCAGTTATCGAGGAAATTGGTCTGATAAAAATGGACTTTCTGGGACTTAAAACGCTTTCCATTATCAAAGAAGCATTGTCGAACATTAAAAAATCTAAAGGAGTTGAATTAGATATCGACACAATACCAATTGATGATGAAGAAACCTATCAGTTGTATAGTAAAGGTCTGACGGTAGGAACGTTCCAGTTTGAATCTGCAGGAATGCAAAAACACTTACAGGCGCTCCAACCCACAAAATTTGAGGATTTAATAGCAATGAACGCCTTGTATCGTCCGGGCCCAATGCAATACATACCTCAATTTATCAACAGAAAACATGGCCGGGAAACGATTGAGTATCCGTTTCCTATAATGGAAAAACGTTTGAAAGATACTTATGGTATAACTGTTTATCAAGAACAGGTCATGCTCCTGAGTCGCGATTTGGCCGGATTTACCCGTGGTCAGTCCGACGAATTACGTAAAGCGATGGGTAAAAAGCTTGTCGATAAAATGGAAGCGCTAAAAGTGAAATTCATGGAAGGCTGCCAGAAAAACGGATACGGACCAATTGAGAAATTGGAACAAATTTGGAGCGACTGGGCAGAATTTGCCAAATATGCTTTTAATAAATCTCATGCAACATGCTATTCGTGGATTGCCTATCAAACTGCTTATCTAAAAGCACATTATCCGGCCGAATTTATGGCTGCCAACTTAACTTTGAATAAAGACGATATTACGGAAGTTGGTAAATTCATGGATGAGTGTAGAAATCTTGGCATGAGTGTTATGGGACCGGATGTTAACCAAAGCGACCTTACATTTACTGTTAATGATGAGGGAAATATTCGTTTCGGTTTAGGTGGAGTAAAAGGCGTGGGCGAAGGCGCCGTAATGGCAATTGTAGATGAGCGGAAAAAAAATGGAAAATATACAAGCGTTTTCGATTTTATCGAACGTGTAAATCTTACAGCCTGTAATAAACGTACTTTCGAAAGCCTTGCGTTGTGCGGTGCCTTTGATGGATTTACCGACATTCGTCGCGAACAGTTTTTCGTAGAAAATAGCAAAGGTGAACTTGTGCTTGAATCCATCCTTCGTTATGGTAGTAAATATCAAACCGATGCATCCTTGTCATTCAATTCACTATTTGGAGCTTCAGATGCTGTTGAAATTACCAAACCCGAGATTCCGTACGCTCCCGAATGGTCACCACTTGAGAAACTTAACAAAGAACGTGATTTGATTGGTATGTATCTTTCGGCACATCCTCTCGATGAGTTTGAATTTGAGATGAACCATATCTGCAACACAACAACTGTAGATTTGAAAGATTTACCACCTTTACAAGGAAAATCGTTACGCATTGGCGGTATGGTAACTTCATTCCGCAACGGCACATCAAAAGCAGGAAATCCTTACGGAGTTTTCACGCTGGAAGATTATGCAGGTGCATTTGAATTTGTATTATTCGGCAATAATTATATTGAGTTTGGCAAATACATGATTAAGGATTTATACCTTATGATTAGCGCTATTGTACAGGAAAAGGGTGCAGATTACAAATATAAAAAACCTACCGAATCCGGAGAACTGAAAGAATTGGAACTTAAAATACAAAAAATTGAAGTTTTCGGAGATGTAAAAGATAAATTAATTGAAAATCTGACAATTACAATGCCTTTACAGGAAATTGATGAAGAACTGGCTGAAACAATTTCAGACCTGGTTTTAAAAAACAAAGGTTCAATCAATGTTTTTGTAAATGTAGTGGATACATTTTCAACCAATAAAGTTAATCTGTTTTCGAGACATCACAGGGTAAATTTAAACAAGAATGTGTATAAAAAATTAAAGAAGGAACAAGATTCAGGAAGATTAGATTTTAAAGTCGGACTGAGATTTCAGAATTAAACTTTAATACGTAATTTTCAGACTAATAGTTTATTCCAAATTTATTTTCCCAAATTAGACCTGAAGATAGTTTAAAAAGTCAGCCATATTTGATCTTGACAAACTAAATTTCCACAAATATAAAATATAAAGGCTGTCCAAGTTTCATCAGACAGCCTTTAATTTATGATGTTGTACTTAACCTAACCCCTATAAAAGACGAAAGGTAGCTTGCCTCCCGGCATACTACCAATCTTTTGTTAACCTTAAATCTAATACTATGAAAAAATCACGATGCAAAGATATAGCGAATTTCAATACAATGCAAGTGTTTTCATGAAAAAATGCTCATAAACTATGTTTTATAACATAATTTAATGTTAAAGGCTTATTTGGCTAACTATTTTAAACAATATTTATATTAAAATCCTGTCATTAAGTATTGCCTGTTCACATTTCAATAACAAAACCACCGTTAGATTTCATCTCCACTACTAACTTATTGTTGCTTATTGATGCATTTTGTTGAATAAAACTGCGGTTTGTATCTCCATCAGTCATTATAGTAACTGATTTTGTACCAATATTTAAAGCAGATAAATCAAGAATTACTTTCTGATTTTCCGCTTGAGAATTAATTCCACCAATATACCATTTATCACCACTTCTACGAGCAATTACCACATATTTTCCGGGGTAACCATCAATAAGTTTTACATCATCCCATTTTCTTGGAATAGCCTGCATATAGTTTTTTACGAAATCAGGCTGTTTCGACATACTTTCAGGAATTTCTACATAATGTTGAATGCCCGATTGCAGCACAACTGTCAAAGCAAGTTCAAAGGCATTACTTGTGCGACGTTGTTTACCTCTGATTTCGCCAAAACAAACCGGAGTGAAGTCCATTGGACCAACTACGTTACGGGCATAGGGCATCATGGTCAAATGTTTTGGAGCCAGATCTGTGTCTTTCTGATCAAAAGTGGTAAATTCAAAACCGCGAATAGATTCCATTGCCACTAAATTTGGAAAAGTACGCGACCAACCGCGGGGAACTGTTGTGCCATGAAAATTCACTAACAAATGAAAATCAGCAGCATCTTTCAATAAATCATAATAATACTGAATGGCCGATTGTCCATCTCCCGGCCAGAAATCAACTTTTATCCCTGCAATTCCCATTTCGTGGATACGTTGAAATTCTTTGCGACGGGCTTCACGCTCAACCAAAGCTCCTTTAGGCGAGTATTTTGTTGAGTTCCAAACTCCTGAAGAGTTATACCATAAAAGAACACCTACATTCTTTGTTTTGGCATAATCTGCCAATTCCTTAATTTTATCATAACCGATTTTCCAATCCCAATCGGCATCAATCAGACAGTAGTCCCATTTCATTTCAGATGCATAATCAATGAATTGCTTTTGTACCGGATAAACAGTCGCATTATCACCCAAAACAGCCCAACTCCACGAAGAAACGCCTGTTTTTACCCAACTGTAGTCCATTTTTTTATCGGCAGAAAGCGCAAGATCAGAAACCATTTGCGACTCAACAACTGTAGCCAGAGAGCCAACAACTATCACGCGCCACGGAGAAGTTATATTGGCAGAGACTACATAATTCGGGTCAGTATCTTTGACCATTTCGCCTTTTTGAGGAAAACCAATGCTGTATTCACCATTAGGAGATTGCTGCGCTAAGCGAGTTCCAACATAATCGGGAGTTAAGCCGGCCTCTGTAATTAAAACCCAGTTTGCGTCAGTTTTGAAAAGTGCCGGAAATGACCAACCTGCTTTCATTGGTGCAGCAGTACCAACAGGTATATCGTATTCATATTGTTCTTCGTAGCTCGGTTGAGTTTCACACCATCCGGTTTCGGCATCGGCGTGCGGGTGAAGCCACGCTTTTGTCGTAGTTGCAAATTTAAAACTAGTAAGTTCGGTTTTGATTGCTACCGGCGTTTTACTTTTTGTGATATAACGAAAAGCTACACCCTCGTTGGTTGCTTTAAACTCAACAGAAAGCTGCTGTTTTGCACTGTTTTGCAATTTTATTTGAGCAAAATTGGCTGTAAA
>CAYNHC010000021.1:0-23513 GCA_964396705.1 uncultured Paludibacter sp. | reverse complement strand
TTATGCCCTGCACGTTCTGCAGCTACATATCCGGCCGGACCACCACCGATAATTAATAAGTCGTACATTATTTTTAAATTTGCCAATGTGAGAATATTTCAATGTGCCAATATGCCAATGAGCCAATATTGAGGACACAGAGAAATTCTTTCATTGAATTTCATTAATTTTTTAATTATTGCAAATATAGCCATTCTTTATTGGCATATTGGCATATTAATTTATTGACACATTAAAATATGTCAAGTTCCAACGTTTCAATTTCAATGGCAATTTGTTTCAAAAATCGTGTTGCTTCGCCGCCGTCCAATGCACGGTGGTCGTAAGTTAAGCTCAAACCAATGTAAGGTACAAATGCATAAACGCCATCACCTAAATCTTTCGGACGTGGAACGATGGTGTTCACACCCAAAATGGCCGATTGTGGGAGATTGATTACCGGAGTAAACATTTCTACACCATACGCTCCAAGGTTCGAAACTGTGAAAGTGGCTGCTTCAGCTGCCAATAATTCAGGAGAAATTGCTCCTTTTTTACAACTGTTAGCTACTTCTTTCATCTGATTTGAGAGTCCGATGATGGATAAATCGTCGGCATTGCGTACTGCAGGCACCATCAAACCACGTTCGGTATCAACAGCAAGTCCAAGGTGAACTTTGTTGAACAAACGCATGCTCTCACCTAAGAAATGTGAGTTTACATTCGGGAATTTCTTTAATGCTTTTACAACAGCGAAACATACAAAGTCATTGATAGTGAGATTCGCAGAAAGCGTTCCGGCTTCGAAAGCTGCTTTGGCTTTCTTGCGTAAGTTCTGTATGTTGCGAGCGTCTGCTCCAAGGTGGTGAGTAAGTTGTGCTGAGTTTTGCAACGATGCGTGCATTGCTTTTGCAATAAGCTTCCGCATATTGGTCAGTTTTTTATCTTCGTAATCCACACCGTAAATGGTGTTTACTGGCGCAGACAAATCAGTTGATTTAGCAGTTCCGGCAAGTCCTGAACCTGCACTTTGTGGTTGAATGCCTTCTTCGGCAGCAATCTTCTTCGCCAACGCAGTCATTTTTGGCCGATTTTCGAGGGCAGTCAACACATCTTTTTCAATCACGCGACCTTTTGGACCAGACCCTACTAATTCGCTTGTGTTCAAAGCTTCCTTTTCGGCTAAGTTTTTGGCACGGGGAGAAACGAATGACGCCGTACCATTTGAAAGGTTTGAAGAGTTTGATGTTTCGGGTTTCGCGTTCCGTGGTTCAGGTTGTGGTTCAGCGGCAGGTTCTACGTCTTTTATCTTTGTTCCTTGTTCTTTGCTCTCAGAAACAACTGCTCCACCTTGCAATAATCCAGCATAATCGTCACCGGGCTGACCGATAACCATCATGTCCAACAACACTGCAACTTCATCTCCGTCGTTGTAAAAACTCTCAAGCACCACACCATCAACAGGCGATTCTTCTTCAAAAGTGGCTTTATCTGTTTCGTATGCAAACAAAACATCACCTTTTTTCACAGTATCACCTTTTTTCTTTTTGATTTCGGTGATAATACAACTTTCAACCGATTGCCCTTGTTTGGGCAGAATTACAACTACAGCCATAGATTTTTATATATAAATTAGATCAGGAAAACATTTTTTCAAATGCCTTACTGCGTGTGTTATAAAAAAGCATTTTAATACGATGCAAAATTACGTCAATTGATCATCAAACGGATGCTTTTTTTGATATAAAACCTTTATATTTTGATTAAGGCACAATATAAACAATCATTTGTTATTTATTTTCAGACTTTTATGTAAATATCATGAATAATATTTTTACAACTCCATAAAAAAAATAGAATATATTTGAAAATCAAACTTATTTTATCAAAAAACATCGCATAGATATTGATGATTGCATAATGTCCACCTCATTTAATCTAAAACATGATATCATTCTTTTTAACAATCGGTGTAATAGAAATCCATTTCGAAGTGATTCATTGTAGGTTTTTAAAAAAAAATTATCTTTGCAACAATAAACGAATTAAATGATTGATATAATACTCAAAGGCTTTATAATCGGACTTTCCATATCAGTTCCATTAGGTCCGATAGGGATGTTGTGCATACAAAGAACATTAAGCAAGGGAAGGAAATTTGGCTTTTTTACAGGATTGGGAGCTACAGCTTCTGATTTGGTTTACACAATGATAACTCTCTTTTTTTTGAGTTTCATCATTCAAACTATTGAACAATATAAGTTCATAATTCAATTAACCGGAACTCTGATAATTTTCTTGTTTGGGTTATATATTTTTAAAAGTAATCCATCGACGCAACCAATACTTAACGAACCGAAAAAAGAAAGTATTTTAGGTGATTTTATTACTTCGTTTTTCCTAACTCTATCGAATCCACTGATAGTATTTGTAATTATTGCTTTATTTGCCCGATTTGAATTTATTAATATTAAAACCACTCTAACGCATTCATTAATAGGAATTTTATCCATTCTGGGTGGAGCAATATTTTGGTGGGGCACATTAACATATTTAGTGGGTAAGTTTAAACGCAAACTAAATATGAGAGGATTGAAAATCATTAATCAGTTAACAGGTTCGATCATCATGTTAATAGGAATAGTTGGATTAGCATTAAGTTTATTCTAAGCTCGTTATATTGAGGTTAGAAATTGAGAAATTAAGAAAATAAGAAATTGAGAAGAAACTATTCAGCAAAGTTTTTTAATTGACAAATAGGCAACTTACTTTTTTTAAAATAACAATATATATATCAAAATAATTGAATAAAAAAACCAATCCTTAAAGATTGGTTTTTTTATATCTATGTACATTTTTAACTTAGCATGGAATCGACCGATTGACCGTTTTCGGAGAATGTATTCATCATCTCATCTTTTGTCATTTTTCCCTTAATCCAGATACAACTAAATTCACTTTTCTCCTTTGTAATGATAAGCAAATCAGCATTATCTGCGCCAACAATACGATATAAGATATTTACTCTTTCGCCTTTCTCGCGTACTTCCACAGCTGTTTCGAAATTTCCATCCTCAATAATCTGATTGAGTTCCTTTAATACAGTTTTCATAAGTGGCGATTCGGAACTTTCTTCCAAAGTAAGTATTTTTAATCCCTGCATTTTCGACATCATTTTCTTTTCATCCTTTGCTAATCCGCCAAAAACTGAAGCCATATTCATAATACCCTTACTGATAGAAACATATTCGAATCTTTCGTCATCGCCATATTTGTCAAAAAACTTTTGAAGGGTTTGAGCCTGCGTTGTTGCTGCTAACATGAACAGCGAAACAACTAATGTCATAATTTTATTCATTTTTTATAATTTAATTTTTGTGGGGTATATATTTGCAAGTGTTTCATTTGTTTCATCGTTTTGAAGTTTTTCGATTATTTCACGTGAAATTTTTCCATTGATCCAAATCACGTTAAATTCACCGGCTTCCTTTACTGCAATCAATAAATCGGTAAAACTATCTCCTGACATTCTGGTATAGATATTAACTCTTTCTCCTTTTTCTCTGACTTCTACAAGATTCTCAAAATTTCCTTTTCTGATCACTTTTTGAAGATCCTGCATTAGCCTTGCAGCAAATTCCGGTTCAAGACTTTCTTTGGTAGTCAGAATTTTAATTTTCCTCATATTCCCAAGTAATTCGCGTTCGTCACCCTTTATATCACCCGATAACAAAGCCAGATTGAACAGAAACCTACCTACAGAAATACATTCAATTCTACAATCGTTGTCATATTTTTGAAAAAACCCATTTAAAGTTTGTGCTTTAGCGCCTGCATTTAATAAAGCCAACGCAATCAATACTAATAATAACTTCTTCATAATGATAAATTTATTTATTTGAAATTCAGTTTATTTTCTATTTCGTTAAGATTCAACCTAACTTCCGAAAGTTTATTGACCGGCTCAAGACTTCTTCTTACTTTTTTGAAACTTTCCATTGGCTTGAAAGAACGTCCCAAAACATCATTCACTTTATCTACTTTTGCCTGGGCAATTTTTTGAGCATATTCAGCATCATTTATTCGTTTGCCGTTAACAATCGCATAATCAGCACCATCAGTATTGAAATGCAAAAACCAGATAGCCAGTAAAACAGTGGCTGCAACGCCCGAAAATGATGCAATTTGTAACCAGCTACGTTTCCGATTTATAGATTGGTAATCAATAACCTTTACCGACTTGGGTTGATAAATTTCCTCACTTTCAGTCTGAAAAACTTCAAATAAGGGGCGGTAAACTTCATGTGAAGCCTCTACCTTTTCAGATTTGAAATAGTTTTTCAACACATTTTCTTCCTGTAATGTAGTTTCACCATTGAAATATTTTTCAATAAGATTATTTATGCTTTCCATACTTGTTCCTCCACACGTTTATGTTCGTTTAAAACCTGTTCTCTTATTTTCTGTCGTGCTCGTGATAAATTCACAGTTACGGCATTGGGTGTTAAATTTGTAATATATGCTATTTCACTGATTTCCATTTCTTCCACATCGCGCATACGAATTATTGTTCTTTGCAATTCAGGCAAATTCTCAATCATATACTTTATTCGTGTCACCATGTCGGCTCTTTCAACTTGCTGATGTGGATTCAATCCCTCGTACATCAAATCAGAAGATATTTCTGTATTTTCTTTTGTCTGACGTATTGTATCGAGACATAAATTCCGCATAGAACGCATGGTAAAAGCCTGTATGTTATCAACATCATCAAGTTGATTACTTTTCATCCACAATTTCATACTCAAATCTTGTACAGCATCTTTCGCTGCATCATCATTTTGCAAAATTGATTTTGCAAGTCTGAATAATTTATCAGATAATGATAATATTTGAAGTTTAAATTGCGCTGAATCCATTTTATCAGGAAAATGCGAGTTAAATGATTATTTTTTTATTCCCGTTTATATTAATGACGAAATTAATTAAAATATCTTACATCAATTGAGTCAACTTTTTATTAAAATAATTCATATATTAATCAATAATTTGATTATCAGAAATATACTTATTAAATATTATTGATAATTCAATTAATCAATATGTAATTATTTCGGAACATTTGAAAGCCTGTAGAAAACTTATATTTTGAACAGTTGTTATAAATTAAAATGAATCAATAGAATAATTCCTTAAAGTTAATTCACATTGCGATTGTTCATGATTTTTTTTGTAATTTTCGCCACTTTTTGTTTTAATTATTAAAACTCTTTACAAGAATTAAATTATGAAGCTAAATATCAGTCCTCGTCACTGGCAAAACATTATAAGAACATTTTTGTTTTTGAGTGTAGTTTTTCTAATTATACAGTTATTTCCTACCCGAAACTCATTTAAATATCAGTTTGATATTGGAAAACCCTGGACATACGAATTAATTACTGCTTCGTTCGATTTTCCTATTTATAAAAGCGAACAACAAATAAACAGTGAAAAAAACGAACTCCTCAAAAATTATACTCCTTTTTTTCTGTTAGATACAAATGTAAATGCTATTCAGATAAAAAAAATGGCCAATGAATTCACCAAAAGACATGGCTATCAGATTTTATTTAACGAGTATATCAAAAATAAATTTCAAGATATTTATTCAAGAGGAATAATCTCCGCCCATGATTATGCAAATTTGATAAAAGATGGTAAAAAGAATATTATATGCATTTACCCCAGTAGAGTTACGCAAAATATAAGTTTAGAAAATATTTATACTCCAAAAACTGCCTACGAAGAAATACTTAGTTCGGCTCCCGAAATATTAAAAACTTACGATCTTAATTTGTATATTGTTGAAAACATGAAGTTTGACAGTGTTGCATCCGAGTCTTCAAAAGCAGAACTTCTAAAGAATCTTTCGTTAACTTCTGGGATGGTACAAACTGGTGAAAGAATTATTGACAGAGGTGAAATTGTGACTTCCGAGAATTATTTGGTTCTGAACTCAATGAAAAAGGTATTCGAAAACAGTAAAGACAGTTTTCATCAATCTACCTTAGTACTTATCGGAGAAATTATAATCATCATCGGATTAATAGTTCTTCTATCGCTATACATATATCTATTCAGACCGCGGATATTTGAAGAAATTAAAAACATGATACTGATATCTATTTTAATTTTGATAATAATTGCGCTTACATCTTTAACAATCAGGTTCTCATCCTTAAATTATTATATTGTTCCATTTGCACTTTTACCCGTAATGGTTCGGGTCTTTTTCGATTCACGAACAGCATTATTTGCACATATTATCACCATACTAATTATATCGTTAATGGTTGATAACTCATTTCAGTTTATTTTACTGCAAATTTTCATCGGGATGGTAGCTGTGTCAAGTCTGAAAGATATGACGCAAAGATCTCAGCTTGCACAAACAGCTCTTTATATTTTTGTGAGCTATTTTATTATTTATATAGCCTTCGAATTTATTTCGGAAGGTGATTTAAGCAGAATACATTGGCAACCCGTCATGTATTTTGCTATAAGTTCGGTATTTTTATTATTTGCCTATGTGTTAATTTATATTTTCGAGAAAATTTTCGGTTTAATCTCGTCAGTAACATTAGTTGAACTTACCAATGTAAATAACGATTTAATGATGACATTTGCCGAAAAAGCTCCCGGTACTTTCCAACATACTTTACAGGTGTCGAATTTAGCTACCGAAGCAGCAAAAAAAATCGGAGCAAACAGCCTCTTAGTTCGTACAGGAGCATTGTATCACGATATTGGGAAAATGAAAAATCCCGATTTTTTCGTTGAAAATCAATTAGGTGGAAAAAATCAACTTTTAGATATGGATTATGAAACTGCTGCCCGACTAATTATTAAACACGTGTCGGATGGGGTCGAAATTGCAAAGAAAAGTCATTTGCCCGAACAAATAATACATTTTATTACCACACATCATGGTATAAGTAAAACTAAATATTTTTATAATTCATACATCAATGATAACCCGGATAAAATACCTAATGATGAAGCATTCACTTATACCGGACCATTGCCCGACAGCAAAGAAACTGCAATTTTAATGATGGCCGATGCTGTTGAAGCGAGATCGAGAAGTTTAAAAAACTACACTGAAGATAGCATTGACCAGATGGTTGACAGCATGATTGATAGTCAGATAGCTGATGGACAATTCAAAAATGCACCGATAAGTTTTAGAGATGTAGAAACTGTAAAAGATGTATTTAAAAACAAGATTAAAAATATGTATCATTCAAGGATAGTATATCCTGAACTTCAACAGCCAAAATAATTTTTCTTTTGAATTTAAAAAGGTTGTCTGAAACTACAACCATTTTTCCATTCACTACAACCGAAAGCAGTATTACCTTTAATAATTTTTCCTTTACCACAAAGAGGACAAACAGAACCTTCGATTGATTTTTCTTCAACGGGAACAATACCGATTGGCGCAAAACTGCGTCTATTATCACTTTTTACATTAAATACAATCTGACGTAACATTTCCTTCAATTCATTTAAAAAATCTTTCGCTTCGTATTCACCACGTTCAATCTGACGAAGTTTCTTTTCCCACAATCCGGTCAGTTCAGCCGATTTAAGCAATTCTTCCTGAATGGTTTGAATCAATTCCACTCCGGTATTTGTAGCTATCAGATTTTTCCGTTCTTTTCGGATATAATCCCTTTTAAACAGAGTTTCAATTATGGCTGCACGTGTCGAAGGACGACCAATTCCGTTTTCCTTTAGCGCGTCACGTAATTCATCATTATCAACTAATTTACCTGCAGTTTCCATAGCACGCAATAATGTAGCTTCGGTAAATGGTTTGGGTGGTGAGGTCCACTTCTCAGCTAAAGTAGGTTCGTGAGGTCCACTTTCGCCCTTCACAAATGAGGGTAATAAATTTTCTTCATCATCCGGCTCTTTTTCATCATCGGATTTAGATTTTTCGAAAACCACTCTCCAACCCGCATCAATTATCTGCTTACCTGTAACCTTAAATTCAACCTTCTCCACTTCACCCAAGATGGTTGTGGTAGATATCTTACATTCGGGATAAAAATTAGCAATAAAGCGCCGCGCGACCATATCAAACACCCGTTTCTCGTTTTCATTCAACGATGTCGGATGTACTCCGGTAGGAATTATTGCATGGTGATCGGTAACTTTAGTATTGTCAAAAACCTTCTTTGTTTTTGGTATTTTTCCGGCAAGTATCGGCTTGGTTAGTAATTCGTAATCTTTAATACCTTTGAGAATATCAGGAATTTTGGGATACATATCGTCACTCAGATAGGTTGTATCTACACGAGGATATGTTGTGACTTTCTTCTCGTAAAGGCTTTGAATTAATTTCAACGTTTCATCGGCCGAAAAACCATACTTTTTATTACATTCAACCTGCAACGAAGTTAAATCGAAAAGTCGTGGCGCTGATTCAGTTCCTTTTTTGGTTGATATATCCGTAATATAAAAATCTGCCGTTTTAACTGTTTCAAGAAAATTCATTCCCTCTTCAGCGCTTGAAAAACGACCTTTAGTGGCAGAAAAAATTGTATTGCGATATACCGTTTTCAATTCCCAGTAAGCTTCGGGTTTGAAATTTTCAATTTCGAGTTGTCGGTTTACAATCAGCGCCAGTGTAGGAGTTTGCACTCGTCCGATAGAAAGTATCTGGCGATTTTTAGCATATTTCAACGTATAAAGTCTTGTTGCATTCATCCCCAACAACCAGTCACCAATAGCTCGCGAGAGACCTGCCTCATACAAGTGTTGAAATTCGCTTTGGTCTTTAAGTTTCGAAAAACCTTCACGTATAGCCTCCTCGGTAAGCGATGAAATCCAAAGTCTTTTCACCGGACATTTACACAAAGCCTTTTGCATAACCCAACGTTGAATCAACTCACCCTCCTGACCGGCATCACCACAATTCACCACCTCATCGGCGTTTGCCATCAATGTTTCAATGACTTTAAATTGCTTCTGAATGCCACTGTCATTCATCACTTTAATACCAAATCGTTGAGGAATCATGGGCAATTGACTGAGTGCCCATGATTTCCAATCGCTCGAATATTCGTGAGGTTCGAGTAAGCCACACAAATGACCGAAAGTCCAGGTCACCTGATATCCGTTTCCTTCGATATAGCCATCTTTACGGGTTTTAGCACCTAAAATTTCAGCAATATCGCGGGCTACACTTGGTTTTTCGGCAATGCAGACAATCATAATTTAAGTATGGGTATTGAAATTCAGTATGTTGGATTGAACAGAATAATTTGTTTTACTTTGGGCAAATGTACTTAAATTAATTCTTTTTTTTGACTAAAATTTATGTATTTACAAATAGGTTACTTCAATATTTTAGTTTTATACAAAAAAGATATTTAATACTTTTGAAAAAATCAAATACCGCATTAAAAAAAAAACGAATAACAATTTGAGTATAATACTTATATTTGCAACTCTTATATTAAATTGAATAACAATGACAATAACAGATTATTCTCTACGAATTTTAGCGGCAATTGCTGCAGGAATATTGATAGGTATTGAACGCGAATGGCAGAATAAATCGGCCGGAATCCGCACAAATACTTTGGTTTCGGTCGGTTCGGCACTATACGTTTTACTATCTATTCAAATGACAGAAACAAACGGTGATGTAACACGAATCATTGGACAAGTGGTAACAGGAATTGGTTTTTTGGGTGCGGGCATTATTTTTAAAGAGGGTATTAACATACATGGACTCACAACCGCTGCAACTGTTTGGTGTGCTTCTGCAATAGGTTGTACAGCTGCTGCCGGTTATTTCACCGAAACTTTAATAGGGACTTTACTGGTGATTTCAGTTAATTTATTTTCATTACCATTGGATAAATTACTTGAAAAAATGAAAGTAAAAAGAAATAAGAAGAATGACGTTTTGTAAATATAAAGTTATGTAAAAGCATTTGACATATAATTTAAGTTTATATCAAAACAAAATACTAATATGTTCAAGCAGATTAATAAAAAAAAAATGAAAAGTGTAAGCATTTGAATGATGAACATTTTGTATCTTTGTCGTGTTAAAAAATGAATAAATTGAATTAAATCAATTGTATCCTTTTGTAAATTTTTCTTCTCAAATAATTACTATAAATAAAAAAAATATAAATATTAATTTTATGGATGAATTAAATGCTATCGTACAACAAGTGGTTCAAGTATCACCAATAATGAAAGTCTTCAGAATTGCGCCCCTTGGCTGGGAACTTCCCGATTTTAAACCAGGGCAATTCGTTGCAATTGCTTTGCCTCCAACAGCTCCAAAATGTGCCGAAGCTACAGAAGAACCTGTTGAACCAGATGCTGACAAACTAATTAAACGTGCGTATTCGGTAGCTTCTTCAAATCTATCGAAAGAGTATGTTGAGTTTTACATCACACTTGTTCACTCAGGAGCTTTAACTCCACGTTTGTTCAATTTGAATATCGGTGATAAAATTTGGCTTGGTAATAAATTTGTAGGCATGTTCACGCTGGATCAAATTGATGAAAATCAAAACATTGTTCTGATAGGTACCGGAACGGGCGTTGCACCTTACATGAGTATGTTACGTACGGATGCTCTTCACCGCAAAGGAAACATTGTTGTAATACACGGAGCTTCGAACTCTTGGGACTTGGGATATTCGTCTGAGTTGAATCTTTTACAGGTTTTATCGCCCAGATTCAAGTATATTCCAACCATAACTTTCCCCGATCGTGAATTTACACCGTGGTCTGGTAGGACACAATTCATTCAGGAGATTTGGGAAGAAGGTGCAATTGAAGAACTATGGGGCTTTAAACCAACTGCCGAGAATACTCACATTTTCCTATGTGGTAATCCACGCATGGTTTCAGGCATGATTGAATGTCTTGAAAAAGAAGGATTCAAAGAACATACACGCAAAGAAGTTGGTCAGGTTCACGCTGAAAAATTTAATTAGGACCCCAAACCCCTAAAGGGGCTAAAACAATTGAGATTGAAGCTTTAATTCAATTAATAAACTGTACAAAAAAAGGGAAAGCCATAATGACTTTCCCTTTTGCGTTGCTTATAAAAATATTACACTCCCAATGAAGCTCTTACAGCTTCAACTTTAGCATTAGCTGTGGCATCAGCAGCATAATAATCAGCTCTGGTCTTCATTTCACCACGAACTTCAATATAGAATTTTATCTTAGGTTCAGTCCCTGAAGGTCGAACAGAAATTTTGGTTCCATCTTCAGTGAAATATTGCAGCACATCAGATGTAGCAGGCATATCGAGTTGGGTAACTTCACCGGTGAGGGCGTTTGTTTGCACAAGTGTCATATAATCCTTTACAATTTTCACTTTCGAACCTGCAATTTCTTTTGGTGGATTGGTTCGGAAATCTTTCATCATCTGAACAATTTCTTCAGCTCCCGATTTCCCTTTACGAACAACCGAAATACCCTTTTCTTTTCCATAACCATATTCAATGTAAATATCCTGAATAAGTTCGAACATCGTTTTTCCATTATCTTTAGCCCATGCAGCTATTTCAGCCATTAAAGCACATGACGAAACCGCATCTTTATCACGTACAAATGTTTCGGGCAAGAAGCCATAACTTTCTTCACCACCACCTATATATTCTTTTAAACCTTCATTTTCGCGCATTACAGCTGCAATCCATTTAAATCCGGTAAAACAATCATAACTTTCCACATTATTTTGCGCTGCAATTTCATTTATAATTTCGGTAGTTACAATCGTTTTTACAACATATTGTTTCCCATTGAGTTTACCCAGCTCCTTCCACCTGCGGATAAGATAATAGATAAATATTAATGCCGTTTGATTTCCATTCACTAATATCCATTCGCCTTTTTCGTTTTTTACTGCAATACCCATACGGTCGGCATCAGGATCTGAAGCCATAACAATATCTGCATCTGTTTCAATCGCTTTTTTCACAGCCATTTCGAGTGCGGCAGGTTCTTCAGGATTAGGCGAAATAACGGTTGGAAAATTACCACTGATTACATTTTGTTCGGGTACATCTATTACATTAGTGAAACCATACTCTTTTAATGTTCTTGGGATCAATTTAATTCCTGTTCCGTGAATTGGAGTGTAAACTATTTTCAAATCGCTGTTACGCTTAATAGCATCGGGCGAAAGCGAAATGGTTTTTACTTGATCAATGTAAATTTTATCTGTTTCTTCGCCAATAATTTGGATTAAATCAGGATTTCCTTCGAATTTAATATCATCCACCTTTGTATTAGTGACTTCTGTGATTACATTCTCATCATGTGGAGCAATCATTTGAGCACCATCATTCCAGTATGCTTTATAACCATTGTATTCTTTAGGATTGTGCGATGCTGTAAGTATAATTCCACTCTGGCAACCGTAATGTCTGATAGCAAAAGATATCTCGGGAGTTGGTCGAAGATCTTCGAACAAATAAACTTTAATGCCATTGGCAGAAAAAATATTGGCAGATATCTCAGCAAAAAGTCGGCTGTTATTTCTACAATCGTGACCAATCACCACACTTATTTGTGGTATATCGCTAAACTGGGATAACAGATATTTACTTAAGCCTTGTGTAGCAGCTCCTACTGTGTAAATATTCATCCTATTAGTACCTGCTCCCATAATACCACGTAGTCCACCGGTACCAAACTCCAAATCACGATAAAACGATTCAATCAGTTCAGTTTTATCATCCGCATTCATCATCCGGCGTATTTCGGCTTTGGTTTCTTCATTATAATTACCTTCTAACCAGCTTTGTGCTTTGGCAATTACTTCGTTTAACAATGAATTGTTTTCCATAAAGAATATTTTTTATTATTATTATCAAATGAAATGCTAAGATACAACTTTTTCGCAAAAAAATTATAATCAAAAGAAAATATCAAGCACTTTAAATCATATCTTCAGGAATACAAATAAAAATTAAATTCTATGTTAAACAACACATAATCAACTTTTAACAGCTTTATTCAATGGTTATAAAGCATTAACGCTCTGATAGAATTAGAAAATCAATGTTGATATTACAAAGATTATTTACTCCCGAATATTAAATCAACTACAGGTCCGAGTTGAAAATGATTACCAAACGGATACTTTCCCCACGATAGCATATAGCCTGCTCTGATCCGTAATGATTTGCCGGCTGCCCACATTATTGAACCTGTATTTTCAATAAAAAGATTATCACTGTTTCGTGTAATCGCAAAAAGCCTTACATTTTCTTCGTACAATAATCAGGGAATAATTTGTCCTTTCAACGATAGTCCGGTACGTAAAGACACTCCCTGATAATAATGTGCCATGCGCGGATAAAGCAATACAACATCAATTGATGACTGATAATCGGGTTTGCTGCCTCTTATTGCGAAAGCTAATTCTGCATTGAAAGATAACATTGAAGTTATTCCGACGGGTTTACTCACAATCAATGAATTGTTTACGGCAAGGATAAATGGAAATGTGAAGTCAGGCGAGATAAGTCCACCTATACCTTTCATGCTCATTGTATTCAAAAAAAGTGAAGGATAGCTAAGTGAATGTTCACTTGCAAATACAACATCATTTACTGAACCGAGTACCACCTTTATTCCTAAATTTGGCAAAACGGGAAGAATAATTGCATTTGTTCGAAGTTCAAGTTTATCGGTCAAACCATAACGTAACGACTGGAACACACCAGTTTCCCATTTTTGAACAGGAATTGTGTATGCAGTATTATCACTCCACTTTTCAATTACCTGATTTTCCTGAGCAGATATTGCGCTGCTGAAAAGTAGAATTGAAAACAATAAAAGAGAGTTTCTTTTCATAATATACTCCTTCTAAAATTTAGAAAAATATCAAAATATATGTCTTTGATTTATTATATACTTAAAGATTGCAATCACCTTTTTATCAAACAATTACACAAATAATTATCAGCAAATTATAATGTAATATTTTCACAAAACAGATGAATTACTTTTTCTTTAATACCAAAATGCTACTCACTGGTGCATGATCAGATTCTTGCCTGAAATTCTGATGAACAATAGTTACGTTTGTTTTCCAACGATTATTTGTAAACAGGTAATCGAGTGCACGTTCCCAAAAATGGTCAGGATGTTGTGACGTAGCAGTATAGTAATTCATATTATTCTTGTGATAATCATCGATAGGGATGGCACACTTATAGTCCAAATAGAATTCGTTGAGCCAATCTTGTTCAGGGGCAAAATTTGCACCTCCTCTGTGGAAAGGATTATCCCCGGAATGATGATATGATTCTCCCTGACACATGTTTTCCATGCAAAAATCCAACGAATCACTTCCGGGAGGAATTTCGTTTAAATCACCACCGGCTACAAACATTGCTCCAAGAGAGTTTATACTGTCCAATTCATTTTTAAATGCTATCAAATGATTATGTTTTGTATCATCAGTAGCAAATGCAGAAGCATGAATATTAACCACATACAAATCTTTAAATCCGGGAATTTCAACTTTTGAAGTTACCATACAACAGCGCTCATACAAATACTTTTCGAGAAACATCTGTTCTGTCCTTAACGCAAGTTGAGTTCTGACTGATTCAGTGATTGGCCATAAAGAATAGAGTGCATTGACTTCCATCAATTTTCCAAGCCCATCACTTGGAATAAACTTCGCATTCCATTGAGAACCATAAGTTGCATAATTAAAATACGTATTGTCGAGCAGCCACTGAAACTGATCGGTATAACCCGAACGTGTTGAATTAATATCAACTTCCTGAAGAAGTAAAATGTCAGGATGAATCTCGTAAATCCTTTGTTTTATTTTCTCGAGATTAGCCATAACAACTTCCTTTGAATAAGTTGACTTATCACCACAAGCATCGCCAAACCAGGGATTTCTTCCGATACCGAACCTGATATTCCAGGTCATAACCCGAATAGTTGAATCAGGTGGCGAAACATTTTGCTTTAGGGCTTTTTCAATAGTAACACCGACTTCTTTGTTGTCGAAGTTTTCAACCGGAGCAGGCAAACATGAGTATAACACGCAAACTGTTATACTAAAAAAAATAATGAATGATTTATTTTGCAGGAATCTGTGATTTTTCATAAGTTGTCTTTTAAGAAAAACATAATCACATTTAGAAAAGATTTTGACATTCTAATCCCTTCTTTTAAGGAAGTTTATGCCGGTAAGAGGTCAATACAATGATTGTATTGTTTTAGATCAAATTAATTTTTGAAATAATTTCATGAAATAAAATCTATAAAGTTTATTTCAAACTAATTTCAAAATTAACAAAAGAAGACTTTGGAAGTCATTGAATATGCGAATCAAGTTAAAACAATCCGGTTTATCAGTTATAAAAAACACGGACTATAATTTAATGTGCAAATTTTACTCTTTATTATTTATAAACAAAATTTAAATTAAAAAGTTTGTTTTTTCTTACAAAAAACCAACGGTTTTACGGAAAAAATGTTATTCGTATCGAAGTCATTTTGACTTTTCAAACTTCAAATTATATATATTAAAAAACCGCAAAAAAGTGAATATCATTCAATTTTTGCGGTTTTAATGTTAGAAAAACTTATTCGATGCTTTTTGCAACAAGTTTATTGTTTCATATTTGGCAATTCCAATCCATAACCCTTTTTCTTATCTTCAGCTTTGAGCATAAATGCAACAATAAGCGCTAACACACCCAAAAAGGTGAATAACAACATTGGGAGGGTGTAATTGTAGTGAGTGACAGTTTGTCCATTCACAATAATTCTTTCGGTTACACAGTATTTATCCAATATCCAACCAATTGTCAATGGTATAAACATCAACCCAATATTTTGTATCCAAAATATCAACGCATAAGCTGAACCCAGTTGTTTTTCAGGAATAATTTTTGGAACTGAAGGCCACATTGCTGAAGGAACCAGTGAAAAACCAACTCCTAAAACAATGATCAGAAAAATTGCAACAAACTGCTGATTAAGTACGGGAACTGAAAAAAGAGCATGAACAAAAATAAGTAACATAGCCCCGATAATCATAATTGTAGCGCCTTTTCCTTTTCTATCGTATAAATTTCCGAAAAACGGTGTCAGAATAATTGTTCCAAAAGGTAACAAACTGGGTATTGCTCCTGCAAATTTCTCAGAAACGCCAAATTTGTTAACCATTAAATCAGCCGCATAATTCAGAAACGGGAATACAGCCGAGTAAAACAAAACACAAAGAATGGCAACTAACCAAAAACCTTTGTTTTTTATTATAAATCCAATGTCAGAAATTTTAAAAACGTCTTCTTTTTCATCAACCCATTCACCATTTTCTTTTAATGATTTATCGAGTTTTACATCCATAAAAATATACATCACGAATGCGAGAAAACCAATTACCAACATAATCAAACCAATCAAAACAGGAGTTGAAAGTTGGTAGTATTCGGCAATTATGGGAGAAGCAAATAATGCAGCAGCTGTACCAAGTCTGGCAGTTGCCATTTCTAATCCCATAGCCAGCGCCATTTCTTTGCCTTTAAACCATTTTACAATAATTTTGGAAACTGTAATCCCCGATACTTCTACACCCAAGCAAAATAATGAGAATCCTAACGATACCATTAATACCTGAGCATTCATATCAAACCACAAAACATGCCATTTTACACCTATCAACGAAGTGTCGGTAATTGCCCAGTATTTTATTGCTGTACCAAGTACCATGGTAATAGTTGCTGCAATACCCGTAATTCGAATTCCTAATTTATCGAGCAAAATGCCTCCAATAATCAGCATAAATGCAAAAACTGTAAGCCAACCATAAGCAAACCTAAATATGCCAAAATCGGAACTGTTCCAGCCTAATTCCCTTTCTAACATTGGTTTTAACGGAGAAATAGCATCTGATAAATAGTAGCCGCAAAGCATTGTAAAAGCAACTACCCCTAAAGCCGTCCATCGGGCAACGGGAGATTCGCGCAGTGAAGAAGAAATTTTTTCTGTCATAAACTTTTTGTTTTATATTTCGTTTTACTTTTAAATTAAAACTGCTGTGATTTTACTAAAAACGCCCGCAAATCTACTTAAAATTTCTCATTTTTTTTCAATTCTGACAAAATTACAGTATTAATATTCAAAAGAAAACAGGTATCATTTTTGTTTGAATAAATAAAAAAATGGATAGACTGGTAAAATCAGATAAAATTATTTATTTGAATTTACTCATTCTTTTATCAATTTAAATGAAGATACCCTATAAAATTAAAAGATAATAAAACAATCACTTTTTAAAACTTACAACCTTCAATATTTTATTTATATTTGTCAAACAAATTAGAGGAGAAACAATATATGTTAGTAAACTATACTGAACAATTACATAATGTGCTACTATACAGCACTCAGGAGGCAGAAAGATTAGGCAACAACTACGTAGGGCCTGAACATCTTTTGCTTGGAATATTACGTAATGGATCTGGTAGAGCAATCGAAGTACTGAACAACTTACAAGTTAATCTGGTCAGAGTGAAGCAAAGTATCGAAAGCCAGATCAGAACAGATGATGAACCCTCGGGCATAGAAATTCCATTGTTAAAAAGTACTGAACGAATAAAAAAAATTATGGAACTTGAATCCCGATCTTCATCTGCCGAAATGGCTGACACCGAACATTTACTGCTCGCCATTCTGAAAGAAAAAAACAATCTCGCAGTTGATGTACTCAATTCGGAACAACTTACATACGACAAAGCAAAAGCAATTATTGATGCTCCAAAAGATTTACCTATGATGGGACAAAATTTCAATGAGGAAGATGAAGATGATGAAGCTCCTCAACAAAAACAAAAAGGACACGCAGCCGGCAGCGCAAAACAAAGCGAAACACCTGCTCTGGATACATTTGGAACTGACATTACCAAAGCTGCTCTCGAAAACCGCTTGGATCCGATAGTGGGACGTGAACGTGAAATAGAAAGACTGGCTCAAATTTTAAGCCGTCGTAAAAAGAATAATCCTGTACTCATAGGTGATCCCGGAGTAGGTAAATCAGCTATTGTTGAAGGATTAGCGCTCCGAATAATACAACATCGCGTTTCAAGGGTGTTATTTGAAAAAAGAGTGGTATCCCTCGATATGGCTTCAATTGTGGCAGGTACAAAATACCGTGGTCAGTTTGAGGAACGTATCAAGGCTATACTCAACGAATTACAAAAAAACCCTGATGTCATTCTATTTATCGACGAAATACATACAATTGTCGGTGCAGGTGGTGCACCAGGATCGCTTGACGCTGCAAACATGCTCAAACCGGCATTGGCAAGAGGTGAAATACAGTGTGTTGGCGCAACTACATTAGATGAATACCGTCAAAGCATAGAAAAAGACGGAGCACTCGAACGCAGGTTTCAAAAAATAATGGTCGATCCTACCACAGCTGAGGAAACTTTACAAATTCTTGAGAATATTCAGGACAGGTATGAATATCATCATAATGTGAGATACACTCCGGATGCGATAAAAGCATGTGTGAGACTTACCGACAGGTATATAACCGATCGTTGCTTTCCCGACAAAGCCATAGATGCTTTAGATGAAGCCGGATCGCGTGTTCATATCGGAACTGTATCGGTTCCTGCCGAAATAGAGCAACTTGAAAAACGAATTGAAGAACTGCGAAAGGATAAATTAAGGGTACTGGGTGAACAAAAATACGAACTTGCGGGACCCATTCGCGATCAGGAAAAACAATGCCTGTATCAACTTGAGGATGCTGTAAAACGTTGGGAGCAGGAATCGGCCAAACATCCCGAAACAGTTGACGAAGAAAATGTTGCTGAGGTAGTGGCCATGATGTCCGGCATTCCGGTGCAAAGAATTGCTCAGGCTGAAGGACTGAAACTGAAACAAATGAAAGAAATCCTTTGTGGAAGAATAATAGGTCAGGATGAAGCTGTCAATAAAATTGTAAAAGCTATTCAACGAAACCGCATCGGTTTGAAAGACCCGAATAAACCCATCGGTTCATTTATTTTTCTGGGGCCGACCGGAGTTGGAAAAACGCATTTAGCTAAAATACTGTCTGAATTTATGTTCGACAGCACCGATGCGTTGATTCGCGTGGACATGAGTGAATACATGGAAAAATTCAGCGTTTCGCGATTGATTGGAGCGCCTCCCGGATATGTAGGCTACGAAGAAGGTGGACAATTGACCGAAAAAGTAAGACGCAAACCTTACTCCATCGTTTTGCTCGACGAAATTGAAAAAGCGCATCCGGACGTATTTAACTTGTTACTGCAGGTTATGGACGAAGGTCGTTTGACCGACAGTTTGGGCAGACGCATCGACTTTAAAAACACGATCATCATCATGACTTCGAATATCGGCACACGTCAATTAAAAGATTTCGGTAAAGGAGTCGGGTTCAATACTGCTGTAGATGTTCCTATTGATTCAGACTTTTCGCGTGGGGTCATTCAAAAAGCACTGAACCGTACCTTTGCACCCGAATTTCTCAACCGTGTGGACGAAGTAGTTATGTTTGACCAGTTAAGCCGTGAATCGATAAAACAAATCATTGATCTGGAATTAAAGGGATTATTCAGCAGAGTAACAGCTATGGGATTCAAATTAGAACTTTCCGCTGAAGCCAAGGAATTTTTAACCGATAAAGGTTATGATGTTCAATTTGGCGCTCGTCCGTTGAAACGTGCCATACAACATTATCTCGAGGATGAACTTGCCGACATAGTGCTCGAAGGTGTGTTACGTGAAGGAGACACAATACTAATGGAAATGAACGAGGAAAAAAACGGAATCAAAGCCAGACCGGTTACAGCGATTTAATAAGAGAACAAAGAACAAAGACTAAAAAAGAAACGCAAACATTTAATTTGCGTTTCTTTTTTTTTGCCCACCCCTCAAACAGTGCGAGGTTTCGCATATTTTAAAAAACACATCCGATAGGACGTGGCACTCAGCATTATCCCGAAGATGAACTTGCCGACATTGTAACCGAAGGTTTATTACGTAAAGTGACTGAAAACAGATTGTTAATTGTATGAAAATAATGTTTATATTTGCGGGAGAAACACTGTAATTGCACTTACTTCAATAGACATCCTTTATGTGCAATAAAAAAGAGAAACAATATGGATATATGGGCAATAGATCTATGGAGTTGCGGATATTTCGGTGTTAGCAGCACTTTAAAAAAAAAGAAAACAGCATACTAAAATGGAAGAAACAATCTCAAAAGTCTTTATTTCATACTCTCATGACAGCGACGAACACAAGAATTGGGTTCTACAATTAGCGACAAGATTGCGCTCAAATGGAGTAGATGTCATTTTAGATCAGTGGAATACAAGACTGGGTAGCAATCTTGCTGCATTTATGGAACAAGAATTATCAAAATCGCATAGAGTGATTTGCGTCTGTTCTGACGACTATAATAGAAAAGCTAATGAAGGAAAAGGTGGTGCGGGTTATGAAAAACAAATAATGACTTCAGAACTAATCGTTGATCAAAATACGACTTGGATTATTCCTCTAATTAAAAACAATACACTTGAAAAAAAAGCACCAATATTCTTAGGTGGTAGAAAATACATTTCATTTGATGACCCTTATTTATATGAAAGTAAATATGAAGAATTACTTAGAGATATTCTTGATGAACCTGTGTTACCAATCCCACCAATAGGTAAAAACCCATTTAAAGTTGTAAAGGAATTTGCTCAACAAAGATTTATTCCGTCAAGTGAAAAATATATTTCTCCGTCTATGTCTGGAATAGTAACATTTGACTACTCTAACAATAATGGAAGATATTTTGTAGGACAGGGAGAACTGATGTTTGAGATAGACTTTAGCAAATCAAGCAATTGGAATATACAGCTTTTAAATGACCCTTCAAGTATCAGGACAGTTGCAATAGCTAAAGACATAAAGGAATTTAATGAAATCAAAGATGCGAGACTTTTTGATGGCTCTTCCAGAATTAGAAGACCGAATCTTAACGAGATTGCTGTGATTCAAAACATAAATGGTTTTTTTGCCGCGATTAAAATTATTTCAATCAAAGATGACACTAGAGGGGACAAAAACGATGAAATAACATTCGAATATAGAATACAGACAAATGGATCACCTGACTTTACTATTTGACGAAACATAAAACCTGCTGCTAACACACGCTTGTTCATTTGGCTGGTGTTTTGCACTTAGCAGGTTTTGCGCCCGCATTCACTTTGTCCCCCGATAGCTATCGGGACTGACGCACAGCGAATGCTCACGCAATCCGCCCGTGCCCCCAGCCTCGGTCGTCAGGGGTCAGTGTGAAAAAACAAAAACAAGATAAAGCAAGATGAAATCGAAAAACCAAATAAGTAAAAAAAAAAGACTTAAAATGAAAAATAAGATGTTACTATTATTTGTATTAATTACAAGTATTTCAGTTGGGCAAAATAAATCTCAAGATGACATTTACTATAACAAACAAATTGATACTAAAAAAAACAATATTGACAGTTTAACTACTGTTTCATCTAAAAAAAATAGCGAAAATATTATCGAAAGTAAGAATAAACAATCAAAATTTATTGGAATTATTGAAGTGGGCTATCAAAAGGGGAAGCAAATCAGTCAGACAGATTATAGGCATGCAAGAATTAAGCTAAACGCAATAGCAGGATATCAGATTAATCCCTACTATTCTTTAGGAATTGGAACTGGATTGAGATATGATTTACCTGAACTATGGCCTACGATTCCAATATTCGCAAATTTTAAAGCAACAATTCCTAGAAAAAATTATTCTCCTTATCTTTCACTAGGGTTAGGAAGTATATTTGTAACAAGTGATTTTGAATCTATTGGTTATTTTTTCGATCCTAGATTAGGCGTCAGTATTAAAACGAATGGAAAATGGAGTATTAATATTGCTGTCAACTATGAATTACAACTTTCAAAAGATTATGTTAAGTATGAAAAAGTGTTTGGACCAACATGTATACTTATGGGAATATCTTTCTGAATTATACCAATTTTCTGTAGAATTAGATTTATAAAGTGAGAAAAATTGAAAAACTATAAAAATAAAACACCGAACGCCTAACACGTGCCTATTGTCACCTGCTGGCTGACCCCGATAAATCGGGACAAGCTGTGCATTCCGGCGGTTTTGCTCCCGCATTCACCTAGTCCGTCAGCTGACGGACAAATGCCAATATACTAAGCAGTTAGTATTGTAAAAAAAAAATTGCGTAATTTATGAAACTTGAAGATTTTGGATATAATGACAAACTCAAACGATTAAGAATTGAAAACAACCTTTCAGACTTTGAGATTGGAAGAGTGGTAGCTGAACACAAGGAAAGATATATTGTAAAAACAGAAAACGGTGAATTTGAGGCCGAAATAACCGGAAATTTACGTTTTTCAGCACAAAGTCGTGTAGATTTCCCTGCGGTTGGCGACTGGGTTACGTTGACAACTTATGATGCTGATTTTTCAGTCATCCATAAAATATTACCAAGACTTTCAATCATTACAAGACAAGCAGTTGGTCAATTTGGAGAGATACAAATAATAGCAACAAATATCGATTATGCATTTCTGATTCAAGCAGTTGACAGGGACTTTAATATCAACCGACTTGAAAGATACCTGACCATTTGTTATTCGTCTAAAGTAAACCCCATAATTGTACTGACGAAAACTGATTTGATAAATGAACAAAAAATTGCTGAAATAACTGACAGCATTAAGCAACGAATTAAAGATATTCAGGTTTTTGCAATTAGTAATGAAACGAAAGTTGGATACGAAGCGCTTAAAAAGATAATCGAAAAGGGTAAGACATATTGTATGCTTGGTTCGTCGGGAGTTGGAAAATCTACATTATTGAATAACCTTTCGGGAAGAACTTTAATGAGAACGGATTCTATTAGCCTGCGTACAAATAAAGGAAGACACATTACAAGTCACAGAGAATTAATTGTTCTTGAAAGTGGTGGAATTCTTATTGACAATCCGGGAATGAGAGAAGTGGGAATTACAGATACAACGAGTGGTTTAGAAACTACATTCGACAAAATTATCAGTTTTTCTCAAAATTGTAAATTTAAAGACTGCACTCACACCATCGAAATGGGTTGTTCAGTTCTTGAAGCTGTTGAAAAGGGAAAAATTGACAAAAAATCCTATGAAAACTACCTGAAAATGGAACGTGAGAAAGCACATTTCGAATCAACAATTGAAGAGAAACGGAAAAAAGATAAAGAGTTTGGAAAAGTGATTAAGAATTACAAAAAGAATATGAAGAAAAATAAGTTTTGAACTCAAGTTGAATTAAAACAAACACCAAACTACCAAATGCCTTTAGCCTCGGTCATTATCGGCAAATAAAATCTGCAATAATTTCAATTATTGAAATTAGCTGTCATATTATTTTGGCAAAAACAACGTTTTAC
>CAYNHC010000020.1:15498-23594 GCA_964396705.1 uncultured Paludibacter sp. | reverse complement strand
GCATCAACTTCACCGGTGTGACGTGTCATGGCTTCTGCCATTCTGAAAATATCGGCGCGTCCGGTACGCAAAAACGAGTACCAAAGCCAGTTATTGGGTGCCAATTCAGTATTTGCCCAGGCATATCCACCAATATCGTACCGCCAAACGTGCCGCAACGGATCATAAGTATGCATCACATCGCCATAATTCCAGTATCCGTACCAACTATGCTCATCAACAGCACGTTTATAATACAAAAATGAACTGTCTAACTGATTTTCAATCCATTGTTTCGTTTCATTCGACTTATCGGGCAAACTCCATGATCCAAAAGCTTTTACAGCATGAAGATATTCGGGAGTACAAACCAATTGTTGCGATTCAGTACCGAAGGCAGCCATCTCACCAGTTTGTTGTTTCGAAGGCAATGGATCGAAGGCAAAAAGAGTCAGCTCGTGCGTTCGTGCAATTCCATAAGGTGTGCTGAGTCCGGGTTGAACATCTTCGTAAGTGGCATCCAAATCATGTGCAATCGTATCGTAATGTCGCAAATCCATGGCTTCGGCATCGGGCGACCAAAACCACACTTTTAGTTGCGCTTTATCAGTTCGTGCATTATTTACTTCGAGCGAAGCAGGATAAGATTGCCAAAAATCTTTCAACGAAACTGCAATTCCGCCTGAAACATCTCCTGCCAAAACTAAACCTGAAGCACGTTTTCCGGCGTTTGCAAACAACCATGAACTTTGATTATTGGTACGTTTGCTGATAGTGAATCCGTTTGCATTTAGTTGCGAGAGTTTGTAATCGTTCCAGGCCGGAAGATGTTGAAGCCATGCGTAAGGAATCGAATCAGTGGGCATAATTTCCGGGACACGTTTACCGACCATTTGTTTTTGTGGAATATTTCTATCGCCCCGATAGACAAAAGGCGAACGGGTTACGATGGGTTTAACGGGTTCGCTCCAAAGTCCGTCCTTTTCTCCGGCAAAACGTATGTGCCTGTTTTGCAGGGATTCACGGAAAGGAACAACGAACTCAATTCCCAACCCTTTGATAAAATCCTTTTCCTGATCGCCATCGTAAATAAATGAATGAACAATGCGTACAGTTTGTAAGCCGTTATAAAAGTACATCCGAACAGTAAATGGAAAAATTTCACGGTCAGATTTCAATGCCTTAAAAACTCCCGAAACTTTAATCACTGCACGAACCGGACCGGATTGTTCAACGACAACTTCTTTTATTATACTCTGAAAATCATTGTATTGAAGAATATTTTCATCAATTTTCGATCTGTCTTCGAGCGTGCAAATCAATCGTCCGTTTTCTGAAATTATTTTGTCGTTTACTTTTATATTGTTGAATAAAACAGTTCCGGCAGGTTGAATTTCGCACGATAAAGTTCCGGTGTTAACAGTTATCAAACCATTACTTTGCTTTACGCTCAATCCTTCTGTTTTTTTTGTTTTTGAAATAAAATTGAGTTGGAAATTATTCTGTGAGTCAGTTACGGCAGCCATGCCCAACCATTTTACTGAACCATCAGGCCAAAAAGCCAAAGGCCAGGTTTGAAGTGGAATTTCTTTATTATCAGCAATTAATGCAATAAGTTGTGACTTCTTCACCTTTCCTTTTTCAAACGGAACACCCCAACTGACTCCGGTTTTAAGTACAGGTTTCTCACCTATCCATTTCAGTTGAACAGATTGTGCAAAAAGTGAAATGGTAATTAAAACGGAAAGAACAAGAAAGAAGAACCGTTTTAGGGAGTTTATTTGTAGATTTACAGGCATAATATAAAAAGTGATTAACCGTGACTATGGGATTTGGCAGATTGCGTGAGCTTCAATGGCACCCAACGAAAAATGTGAATGCGTAAGCAACACCATCGAAATGCACGTCAACCAGCCAATGAGCTTAAGCACATTTTAAAGGTAGTTATTTGTTTATTTTCAGTACTTTTATAACATTTGATATTAATGGTATACTAAACAAAAATCCTATTCCATATAAAACCAATCCAACAATTTTTCCTTTGCGAGTTTTTTTGTTGTAATCTAACAAAATCTGATTTTCAAATTTTATCTCATATACATGAAGATTATAGCCTTCTTCCGCTGTACAACCTTTATCATTATAGAGAATTTCAATTTTTTTTCCTTCTATCAGTTTGTTTGTCAGTGGTTTATAGCTTTCGATAGAATTCAAATATAAAGCAATTTTTTCTCTATGATTCTTTATATCAAAAGTCAAAATATCAATATTTCTTTTCGGTGCAGGTATATTAATTATATTCCAACTAATCAGTTCTCCTGTAATAACTTTTAATTTGTCTTTTGGAATAGATTCTCTTATAATCATGAATGTTCCAAAAATGAACCAAATGATTGTTCCAAAGGACAAAACCAGAAAACCTTTCGTAAAAAACATTCTGACTGTTATTTTTGTATGATTTTTCATTTTTTTATATTGACTGCTAACAACCGAATAAGAACATATAAGAAAATTTCTACTCAACTCTTTTTAACCCTTTCGGAGCATAGGTCACTATTCCCCTTTCGATTTATAAGCAATGGCGTAAAGTCGCATTTGTTTAATCATGGCCAATAAACCATTGGAGCGTGTTGGTGAAAGATGTTCGCGTAACCCGATTTTCTCGATAAAATATAATTCGGTGTTCAGAATTTCGTCGGGTGTGTGGCCCGAAAGTACCTGAATCAATAACGACACAATTCCTTTAACCAATATGGCATCGCTTTCGCCGTGATAAGTGATGATACCATTTTGATAATCAGCGGTTAACCATACCCGGCTCTGGCAACCTTCAATAATGTTTTGTGGCACTTTATCAGAGTCGTTAATACTGCCAAGTGAATTCCCCAAATCAATCAGTAGGGAATATTTATCCATCCAGTCGTCGAATTGCTCGAATTCTTCAACTATGTTATTTTGTTTTTCGTTGATAGTCATTTTATTAAGTTTGAAAGTTTATAAAGTTTATAAAGTTTATAAAGTTTATAAAGTTTATAAAGTTTATAAAGTTTGTAAAGTTTGAAAGTTTTGTCAAGTTCGTAAAGTTCGTACTTTATAAACTTTTTACTTTATAAACTTGACGAACTTTATGAACTACGACAGCATCATTACCACCCTTTTTAGCGCTTCGATAAATGTATCGATTTCTTCCTTTGTATTATAAAAAGCAAAGGAAGCACGAACTGTACCGGGAATACCCAGCGAATCAGTGAGCGGTTGTGCGCAATGATGCCCCGTGCGTACCGCGATGCCTAATTTATCAAGCAACATTCCCATATCGTAAGGGTGAATATTGTTTACCAAAAAAGATATTACAGCACTTTTTTCTTTGGCAGTTCCGAAAAAACGGATGCCTTCAATTTCTTTTAATCGCTCAGTAGCATAAGCAGTTAACTCGTGTTCATATTCGGCAATTTCATTCATCCCAATGCTTTCTACATATTCCAATGCCCGCGCCAGTGCTGTTGAACCGACATAATCAGGTGTTCCGGCTTCGAATTTGAAAGGCAGTTCGTTGTATGTTGTTTTCTCGAAAGTTACGGTTTGAATCATTTCGCCACCACCCTGATACGGAGGAATGGCATTCAACCATTTTTCCTTGCCGTAAAGCACCCCAATACCTGTTGGCGCATAAATTTTATGTCCTGAAAAAACATAAAAATCGGCATCTAATTCCTGAACATTGACCGGAATATGCGGAACTGACTGAGCGCCGTCAATTAAAACGGGGATATTTTTTTCGTGAGCAAGACGAATAATTTCCTTCACGGGATTAATTGTCCCCAACACATTGGAAACATGGGTTACTGAAATAATCTTAGTGCGTTCATTCATCAGCTTTTTCAATTCATCCAACTTCAGTTCTCCATTTTCATTCATGGGTATAACCCTCAATTTCATACCTTTCCGTTCGCAAAGCATTTGCCACGGCACAATATTGGAGTGATGTTCCATGACCGAAATTATGATTTCATCACCTGCTTTGCAATACGCTTCGCCGAATGAAAACGCAACTAAATTGATGGCTTCGGTGGTTCCTCGGGTGAAAATTATTTCTTCACGTTTAGAAGCGCCAAGAAAAGCGGCAACTTTACTTCGTGCCGCTTCGTGCGCTTCAGTTGCTTTCTGACTCAGGTAATGAACACCGCGATGAATGTTAGCATTTAAATGGTAATATGCATAATCTATCTGATCAACCACGCAACGGGGCTTTTGAGTTGTAGCCCCATTGTCAAAGTATATGAGTGGTTTATTGTATATTTTTTCTTCCAGAATCGGGAAATCGAGTCTAATCTCCTCAATTTTATTTTTTGTCATATTTATAATTTTCTGATTATATAATTATGCAAAAATACAAAAAAATCAACAATAAACTTTCAGATAGTTTGGTAACCAATTATTAAAATCTTGAGTTACCTTGCATAAAAATATTTTTCGGTTTGATGTGGAAGTTAATTGGTTATGAAACCAATAAAAAATAAACTCAGAGTCAGGGTTCAATTAAGAACTCAGAGTTGCATTTTTAAACTTAAAAGGGGTATGAAACCTGATTTAGTAGTTTATTCAGCTAATTGTTTTTTAATGAGTTTAATTTCCTTTTCCCGTTGTTTGAGTTCACTAAGATAATTTGATATTCTCAGGTAGGATTCAAAATCAGATGTAATTGACTTGTCGAAATAATCAATTGATAAATTCACATACTCAATGGCTTTTTCTATATTGCCAATTATTTCGTAAGCAATAGCGATATTATTGGCTGCTTTGGCTTTTGTTGCTTTATCAAAACTTTTATTTAAAATGGTTTCCCAACTTTTAATAGCACTTGTCCAGTTTTTAAAATATACTGAGTCAATAGCTTGTTTCATGTATTTGTTTTCAGTGTTAAAAAAATACCGATCCACTTTTTCCCAATATGGAATCATGCGTTTAACGGTGTTTTGACCTACATAAAGTGCACCATCTATTAACGCATTATTTCGGTCAGGAAGATCGTTTAATACTTTACGACGCTGGTACGATTCTGATTCCCAGAATATCGTATCTTTAAAAGTTGTTGCTGTGAATTTTACTTCATTCGGATTGTGTATGCTCCATTGTGTTTCGAAGTTCACATCTAAATCGGCTATGTAAAGTTTTTCATCCTGAGCATAATACTCAGAAATTTTATCGATCACTTTAATTCTGTCGAGCGAAATTATTGCATCAGCTTTATAACGTGCACATAATGCTTTTATAGTATCTGAATTTAAGTATTTTACATAGAAAAAATCTGTCGATTTATTCATCGAATTTGGTAATAAATCCACTGAAGTGAAAAATTCTCTTTGTATGAGTTCTTCTGAAAACGAACCAAGACAGAAAATGGACAGACTGTCTGTTGAAATTGTAATATTTTTAACCTTATTGTTTAATAACTGTGTTTTGTGACCATAATCGTAAGGTTGGATTACACTGTTATTCACGATTAAAACTCTTTTAATTTCAGGTGAAAAAGTCACTTTGGCTGGTCTTAATACGTCCAGATTAGTGTATAATAGTGTTGTACATGAATTTAAAAAAATACTAAACAGTACAAATCCGAATATTTTTAACGTAGTTGATTTCATGGCTATTCAAAAAGCTTTATAGATTTAATACCAAATCATCGAATGCAATAAATACATTTTCGGGTAAGGTTGATTGTGTTATTTCATGTTTGCCCATGTCATGACTTAAATGTGTAAAGTATGTTTTTCGGGCGTTTATTTTTTTTGTAATTTCTAATGCTTCATTTAAATTGATATGCGAAACGTGCTCTTTATGTCTCAATGCATTTAAAACAAGAACATCCAAATCTTTTAATAAATTTATTGATAAATCATCAATAGTCTTCACATCCGTAAGATACGCCATTTTCCCAATCCTGAATCCAAGAATTGGAAGTTGAGCATGCATAATTCTTATCGGTTGAATTTTGATGTTTTCAACCTTGAAAACTTCAAGGTTAATTTCCTCAAGATGCATTACCGGAACACCGGGATATTTATTTTCGCCAAAACAATAGGGCATATTTCTTCGAACTACATTCAAAACTTTTTTTTCGGCAAAAATTGTAACCTCTCCCAACGGACGTATATCATCTAATCCACCTACGTGGTCATAATGTTCATGTGTCAGAAGAATGCTTGTTAAATTTTTAATATCGTGTTTTAAAAACTGTTGACGTAAATCAGGCCCACTATCAATCAGAATTTTTGTGTTATCAATTTCAATCAGAACCGAAGCTCTCAATCTTTTATCTTTAGGATCGGATGATTGACATGTGCTGCAATTACATCCAATTTGCGGGATACCTGTTGAAGTTCCAGTACCTAAAAAAACTATTCTCATTTATATTTTTTAAAAAACTGATTTAGATTTATATATCAATCTTAACTCTCAATTAAAGATTCATTTTTATTTTCCAGTTTTGAGGATAAAGGTTGTTACACCTGTTTCCAATATTTTTAACCCAGCCTAAAGGAATATTTTTATAACAAACCAATAGAAATCCTAAAGTTTCGTTTGGTAAATATATAACTTCTTTTTTAAGATATGAAACGGAAGTTTTATAATCTAATTGTATTTTTTTTGTATTTTCAATATCTATATCCATCGATAACGCAAATTGATGCGATGGGATAATGTCTTTTCCTTTTATTTCTGCCAATGTTAATCCGCATTCAATACATCTTAATGTTCGTTTTAAAGCGTTCAAATCATTAAAACTACTTGATCTATAAGCCTTTAATAAATTATCTTCACGAAAGAATTTCAATTTTTCGTTGTTTTTAATTTTTATTTCAGGATATTCATTTAACATAACAAATTTTATGCCTTTGAATTCGGCTTTCTTCATTCTATCAGAAGGGCTCACAGAGATTTTGCGTAATACAGATAAGAAAAAACCTTCGCCTTTAACTTTATGGGGATAAAATCTATACCCAAAATCGGTAGTAACAATTCCTTCTATACCATCCAGATGAACATTCAATTTCTCAGCTCCTAATTCTTTGCAAATCCATTCAATATTTTCTTCGTTTTCTTCACGATTAAATGTACAAGTGCTGTAAACCATAATACCATCGGTTTTTAAGGAATCCCAAACCGAGTTTAAAATCTCTCGTTGTCTTTTTACGCAGTTTTTTACGTTGCCCGGCGACCATTCGTTTATTGCCCCCGCATCTTTACGAAACATACCTTCACCTGAACATGGTGCATCAACAACTACAACATCGAAAAATCCCGGTAATTTACTAAAATCATCAGGATTATTGTTGGTTACTGCTATGTTCGTTTTCCCCCACTTAATAATGTTTTCGGCCAAAATAGTTGCTCTGGAACGAATAATTTCATTGCATACCAATAGTGAATCTTCGGGTAATACATCGGCTAGTAAAGTGGATTTTCCACCCGGAGCAGCACACAAATCAAGAACTTTGTTTGCATTTGGAAAAAACTGATTTGCAACAGTATAAAGAAACATTGAGCTTGCTTCCTGAACATAATACGCACCGGCATGAAAAAGTGGATCGGCAGTAAAAAGTGGTCTTTCTTCGAGATAATAACCTTTTTCACACCATGCAACTTTTTGATTCGAGGGTTTTAATTCTAATTTTGAATTTATCCGCACACTAATCGGTGGAGTCTCTTTCAAAGCGTTTTCAAAAGCAGGGAAATCCTCTTTCAATATAGCTTTAGTTGTTGTTACGAATGCGTCGGGAAGTTGCATGAAATAAACCTTTTTATGATGAGTTGCAAAATTATAATTTTTGTCGGAATTAGGGACTTATAAAAAACATATCCGATTTTTAATTAGTTATTTTAACTAAATCATAGAAATAGTTACAAATGTGTGATTGAAAGTGAACTAAACCGGATATTGAATTAAAATGAAATTCACAATTTAGCTATTAACAAAAAACCGCCAACTTAATAAAAAGTGGCGGTTTATATTTCTATAAAACAATTCCTATTTATCATTTTTCTTCATTGATTTCTTATGGACTTTCCACAAAATAAATCCAAGCGACATCATTAAAAATGGAATTAAATTTGTT